>JBFXBG010000009.1:0-52677 GCA_050183505.1 Gemmatimonadales bacterium
CACCAGATGATACTTGATGTCGAACCGAGTGTGGGCGGAGGTCCGATAAAGCTCCATGACGTTGAAACCTAAAGGGGTCGCCTGAAGGCGAGGGCTTCACTCCCTCCCATCGGGAGACAGTGAGAGGGGATCCGCAACCGGACCCGAGCAGCGCAGCGACGTCCCTCTCACTTCTTCCCTTCACTTTTCCCTTTTCCCTTCTCCCTTCTTACTTCTCCCTTCTTACTTCTTACTTCTCACTGCTCGCATGATTCTCCACCTCGTCCTCTTCCGTCTCAAACCCGACACTCCACCGGCGCGGCTGGCCGAGGTGGAGCGGGCGATCCTGGCCATGAAGGAGCGGATCCCCGAGATCCGGGATATCAAGTGGGGCCCGAATCTGGGGCCTTCAGCGGGCGAATACACGCATATCGCGGTCGTGACCTGCGACGACATGGCCGCGGTGCAGCGGTATCTCGACCATCCGGTCCACAAGGAAACCGTCCAGCGATACATCCACCCCATCAGGGAGGGGAGGATCGCGGCGGACGTGTACGTAGGTGAGAAGTGAGAGGCGAGAAGTGAGAGGGATATGGACGGAGAAGACTGAGCCGGTCTTGCAAAGCCCTCTTACCTCTTACCTCTTACCTCTCACGTTCTAACTCCCCCTCTCACTCTCGGCGCCAATGCTGATTCTCGCCCTCGTCCTCCAGGCCCCCCTTCCCACTCCCGCCGACACCCCGCGGCCGGCGCATGACGCGCTGCATTACGCCATCTCGGTGACGCTGCCGGATTCGGGCCGGTCCATCTCGGCCGAAGTCCGGACCCGCTGGCGGCTGCTGTCGGGCGACCCGATCCGGGTGGAACTGGATTCCGCGCTGCGGGTGCGCCAGGTCCTGATCGGCGGGCGGGCCGCACGCGGATGGACCCAGGGCGATGATCTGGTCCTGGTACCGAACCCGGGCCGCGCCGGTGACACGGTCGAGACCGTGATCCGCTACGGCGGCGTGCCACGGGACGGGCTGGTGATCCGGGACAGCGCCGGCCGGTTCACCGCCTTCTCGGACAACTGGCCCAACCGGGCGCACCGGTGGTTTCCCTCTCAGGACCATCCCGGCGACAAGGCCACGGCGAGCTTTGCCGTGACCGCGCGGGAGGGGATCGAGGTCATCGCCAACGGCCGACTGGACGGCATCGACCGGCGCGGTGCGCATCGCGTCTGGCGCTATTCGATCGCCGAACCGATCCCGGTCTACACCATGGTGATCGGGGCGGCGGATTTTGCCCGGGCGGAGCTCAAGCCGGCCTGCGCGGTGCGCTGTGTCCCGGTGGCGGTATGGACCTATCCGGAGGACTCCGCCTGGGCGGCCGCGGGCCCCTTCCGGCGGGCAAGCGAGATCGTGGATTACTTCTCCACCCTGGTGGGTGAGTTTCCTTACGAGGACCTGACCCACGTCCAGTCCAGCACGATCTTCGGCGGGATGGAGAACTCGACCGCGATCTTCTACGCGGAGGACGCCTATCGCCGGCACCGGCTGGGGGAAGGGACCGTGGCGCATGAGACCGCGCACCAGTGGTTCGGGGACGCGGTGACGGAGGCGGAATGGTCTCACCTGTGGCTGTCCGAGGGCTTCGCGACCTATTTCGCCGGGCTCTGGCAGGAGCATGTCGGGGGCGACTCGGCCCTGCGAGCCTACATGTCAGGGCAGGCGCGCGGCATTTTCCGCTCGTCCGCCACCGAGCGGCCCATCCTGGATCAGCAGCCGGATCTGATGGCCCTGCTCAACAGCAACAACTACAACAAGGGCGCCTGGGTGCTGCATTCCCTCCGGGGCCTGTTGGGCGACAGCGTCTTCTTCGCCGGGATACGGGAATACTACCGGCGGTTCCGCAACCGCACCGCGCTCAGCGACGACTTCAAGCGGGTCATGGAAGAAGTCTCCGGCCAGGATCTCGACTGGTACTTCCGCCAGGCGCTGACTCAGCCGGGTTATCCGAAACTGGCGGTGCGGGTAACCTGGGACTCCGCCGCGCACCGGGTGATCCTGCGGGTGCGCCAGACTCAGAAGATGGCCTGGGGGACATACCGGCTGCCGGGATTCGAATTGCTGATCGACGATCTGCTGGTGCGGGTGGATCTCGATGATCGTGAATCGGAATTCACCTTCGACCAGTTCGCCGAACCGGTGAAGGCGGTGGAGGTGGACCCGAACGGGTGGTGGCTGGCGGAGGTGGAGGTGGTGAAGGGATGATCGACCGACGGTCGGACGGCCGGACGGGGGGATGGCGGGGGGCGGGCGGTCGGACGATCCGCCGGTCCCTCGTGTTCGCCTGCCTGTTGAGTTCCGCCGCCGCCTGCCGCGTCTCACTTTCTCCGCTGCAGAACCGGATCGGTGTGGGGACCGAGTCCTACCTGATCTTCACGGCGCTGGGCGAGGGCGGGCAGGGGGATCTCTACGCCGCCTCGGGGAGCGGCGGACCGGTGTTTCCCGTCACCTTCACCCGGGTGCACGAGACGGCGCCGGCGCTGTCACCGGACGGGGTGATGCTGGCCTATCTGCGCGGGCGAACCGCGGAGGACTCCGCCGGATTCCGGATCTGGGTCATGAACCTCCTGAACGGCAATGAGCGGGAGATTCCGCGGCCCGGCGGCGGTCATCCATCCCGCCTGGGCTGGTCCAGCGACGGACGCACCCTGTTCATCCACACCGCTTCGGGCGACTTCCAGACTCCCGCTCCCCCGGCCCGACCGGACGTCCAGCCCGCCGACCCGGCAGCCGCCTCCCGCGCCCTGAGTGTGGCGCTGGGAGATCCGGCCTTCGCCCGGGTGGTCCCGTGCGATTCGACCGGCCTCTGCGTCGAAACCCCCGGCGGCAATCGGTCGCTCCTCACGGCCGACGGTGCCCACCCGGTCCGGTGGGGGCCGGACTCTGTCGGATATTTCGTCGGCAGCATCTTCGTGGTCCGGCCACTGGGCGCGGGGCAGGCCCGTGAGGTCGAGTGGCGGAAGATGCCGGAAGGGGTGGGGGAGGGGAGTGGGTTTGGGGGGAGTGAGAGGTGAGAGGTGAGAGGTGAGAGGTGAGAAGTGAGAAGTGAGAAGTGAGAAGTGAGAAGTGAGAAGGTCGCAGTTTCGGGGTGCGGCTTGCGTTTTGTGGATGATGCCAGGTGCGGACACGCGGGCGACATTGGCCAGATGCGGGACCACAAGAGTCTCATCGCCTGGCAGCGAGCCCATGAAGTTGCCGCAGGTGTTACCCGCCTGGTAAGGAGTCGGTCCCGCTGGGATCCGATTCTGAGCCAATTGCAGCGTGCTGCCATATCTGTTCAACTGAACATTGCCGAAGGATACGCCCTCCGGACAATCCCGCGGTACCGCAGCCATCTGACAATCGCACTAGGGTCGGCTGTAGAAACTCTGGAATGTCTGGAACTGGGCCTGGAAACAGGCATCCTGGCGCGTGACGAGGTCGAGGCGCTGCTCGCAAAGGCCAATGAGACGAGAGCACTCCTGCTGGGCCTCCTGAATCATCTACGCCAAATCGCTTCCAAACAAAAGGAGTGAGGAGCCCGGTGGCTCCCCACTCCAACTCTACACTCTTCTCCCTTCTCCCTTCTCCCTTCTCCCTTCTCACTTCTCACTTCTCACTTCTCACCTCTTACTTCTTACCTCAGTGCCGCGCCCAGACCTCCGTCTTCCCATCCCTCCCGAACGACAGCACCTCGTACGGATCCTTCCGGTTCCCGATCTCCATGCCCGGGCTGCCCACGACCATGCCGGGGACGGTGAGTCCCACGACCTTGGGCTTCTCCCGCAGCAGGCGGCGGATGTCCGCGACCGGGACGTGGCCCTCGATCACGTAACCTTCGACGAACGCGGTGTGGCAGGACCAGAGCGCGGCAGGGATGCCGTTCCGCTCCTTGATGGGTTCCACGGCCGCGGTATCGTGGACTTCGACGTTGAACCCCTCGGCCTTGAGGATGTCGATCCACTTGGCGCAGCAGCCGCAGCTCGGGTTCTTGTAGACCACGACGTCGATCGGCGCCGGCGCCGGGGCTTCATTGCCGCCGAAGGCCGTGACACCGGCCATGGTCGCCACACCCAGCACCACGGCGTAGGGGACCCAGGATTTGAAGAGTTTCATGAGAGCCTCGGGAAGTTGGTTCCTTGTTGCTGTAGAGTAACAGCGGCGGTGGACTCTCGCCAGACCGGTGAGGGCAGGAGGTGAAGGCGCGGGCGCAAGCTGCGGGCCTGTCTGTGCCGCCCCCCTTCCTTCTCACTTCTCACTTCTCACTTCTTACTTCTTACTTCTCACTTCTCACTTCTCTCTCCCCATCTGGACCCCGCCTCCCATTGTTCCCAGAAACAGTTCCAGCCGCCCGTCTCCGTCGATATCGGCCAGAGCCGGAGTGGGGTAGGGGGGAGCGGGTACGATCGCGGTCGCGGTCGAGTCGAAGGCCGGCGCCGTGCGGCTGCCGCCGTTCCGGAAATACCACAGTTCGCCCTTCTCGGCCCCGACGACGAGGTCGAGGTCGCCGTCGCCGTCCAGGTCGGCGAGGGCTGGGGCGCTGCGGCGGCCGACATCGATGCCGGCGTAGCTGTCGCTGACCAGCACGAATCTCGGTTCCGTCCGGGTGCCGTCGTTCCGGTAGTAGTTCAGCGTGCCGGAGGCCTCTCCCACCATGAGATCCAGGTCGCCGTCGCCGTCGAGATCGCCCAGGGCGGGCGTGGTGTTGCTCCCCCGGGTGATTTGCACCAGCGCCGAGTCCTGCAGCACCCATCGGCCGGCCCGGGCGGTGCCGTCGTTGCGATAATACATGACGACGTTGCGCCAGGTGCCGAGTACCAGGTCGAGATCGCCGTCGCCATCGAGATCGGCGAAGGCGGGCGCGTAGTGGTAGGTGCCGGTTATCGGCAGCGTGCCGGTCAGCCGGAACGAGGGGCTGGTGGCGGAGCCACGGTTCTCGAAAACGAAGATCCGGGAGGTCTCCAGCTCCTGCGGGTCGATCTTGTTGGAAAGGACGAGGTCGAGGTCGCCGTCCCCGTCGATATCGGCCAGGGCGGGCACGCTTTCGCTGCCGACGTCGATATTGGACAGATACCGGCGGGAGCGCTCGACATAGCGGCCGGGCCCCAGCCGCTCGAGGAAATAGAAGTTGTCGATCGTGGTCTTGTTGGGGTTGAAGGCGCCGCCCAGCACCCCGGCGAAGAAATCCAGGTCGCCGTCACCGTCCACATCGCCGAAGACCGGGGCGTTGTAGCCGCTGGTGAGGATGGGATTCTCCCGGGGAAACTGCACCGGCTGGTTGCGCAGTACGGGTGAGGTGGCCGACCCGGTGTTTTCGATCAGCAGCACCCCAGCCTCGAAGAAGTCCCCCCAGAAGAAGTCCAGGTCGCCGTCGCCGTCGGCGTCCGCCATGGCCATGGTGTTGGCGCCGTGCAGGCTCCCGAACTGGGCGACGATCTCGATGCCTTCGAAGCGGTCCGTGAGGAGGTGAAACCGGGGCACGTTGGCCGAGTCGCGGCCGATCTCTTCGTACCGGGTGACGGTGCCGATCAGCTTTCCGATGAAGAGATCGAGCCTGCCGTCACCGTCGATGTCGGCGACCTGGGGAATGTTCTGCCGATCGGAGAAGATCGGCGTGCCGTGATCGTCCCGCAGCGTATCGGCGGCAACCACGAACCTGGGCACCCGGCGGGTGCCGTCGTTCCGGTAGTACCGGATGTAGCTGAACGGCTGCTCGGCCAGCAGGTCGTAGTCTCCGTCGGCATCCATGTCCACGAAGCGGAACCACTCCCCGATCTCGAGGTCCTGGTAGCGGTCGGTCCGCCAGACGTAGTGCGGGGACTGGGGAGTGCCGGTCTGTTCGATGAACATGAGCCGGTTCGAGGCTTCCTGAATGAACAGATCCAGGTCGCCGTCTCCGTCGATGTCGATGAACTGCGGCCGCGGGACGTTGAGTCCGCCCAGGAACGGCAGCTCGTAGGGCCGCCCGGCGGAATCCCGGACGGCGAACGGGGCTACTTCCCGTACGAACGCGGGAGGAAAGGACCCGGCGGCTGGCGCCGGGGCGGGGGCGGCGGGCTCCCGGCGGACGGGGGCGCCGCAGCCCGCGGCCGCCACCAGGAGGGCGGCCGCGAGAAAGGCGGGCTTCATGGAGTGGAGCGGGTGCCCATCCCCGAAGGGTTCCGGCCGACCTCGATCACCTTCACGATCCTCCGGTCGGCGGTACTGAGTACGACGACCGTCCCGCGGGGCGCGGGTTCGCCGGTGTCGTAGGGCGAGGTGTACTCGCCCTTCAGGTTGTTGTTGCTGACGTAGACGTACTTCCCGTCCGGGGAGACGACCGTGCCGTGCGGCTCCGCGATGCCGTTCCCGGCAATGACCGTGTCGACACTGCGTTTCACGAGATCCACGACGGTGACGGTATTCGCCTGCTTGTTGCCGAGCCAGGCATAGCGGCCGTCGGGGGTGATGACCGGGTCATAGGGGCCGCCCCCCACGCTCACCTCGCCCAGCAGCTTCAACTCCGGCGGGTTGGCGGCATCCCAGATCATGAGCTTGCCGCTCATCTCGGTCGAGGCGACCAGCAGATGCTGCGCCGGCGCGACCGCAAACTGGACGAACATGTGGTGCGGACCGTCGACGTTCCTGAGCTGGACGTCCTCGCCGGCGCTGTCCATGGTCACCAGCTGGTTCGTCCCGAGGCTCGCGGTGTAGACCCAGCGGCCGCCGGGATCCGCCACGAGGGCATGCGGACGCGGAATGAACACATCCGCCTCCTCGATGCTCATGTCCGAGCGCCTGATGACTCCCACCCGCTGGGGCGGATTGACCGCGGTCATCGAGTGGCCGACATAGAGCAGGTCGCTCTTCGGGTTGAGCGACATCATGCCCGGCGTCTCCATCGACGCCTGGCCGACAAGCCGGTTGTTCCGGTCGAACTTGAGTACCTTGCCGTCCCCGATCAGCGAGACGTACCAGGCCGAGCCGTCCGGCTCGACCACGATGTGATGGGGCTTGGCGTGGTCGGAGAATCCCAGCGCCTGCAGGTCGACCGTGCCGACCACCAGGTTGGTCGCCATGTCGATGATGGAGACCGAGGCCTCGTCCTGATTGCAGACGTAGAGCAGGTGGCTCGCGTCCGCGAACGGCTGCCGGCCGGTGCCGCTCTGCGCTCCGTCCCGGATCCACCCGGCGATGGTCTCACGCTCGGCCGCGGTCAGGCTGTCCCGCCCCCGCTCGGCGGGATGGGGCCCGCCCTTGAGCGAGGTGGTGAGCCGCAGGAGGAGGCTCCGGCCCGGGTCGCCCGGGATGACCGCCGCGCCCAGGGTGCCGCCCTGGAGGAGATGCTCCCAGGAATCGAGACGCAACCCTCCGCGGGACCGCGCCGCGCCGTGGCAACCGGCGCATTTCTGGTCGAGGATATGGCCGATGGCGGCGGGATATCCGGTCGTGGAATCCGCCGGCGCGGGGCTGACACCCGGACCGGCGGTCCGACCGGCTGCCGCGGCGGCCAGCGCCGCGGCAAGCACGATCATGGATTTCATGGCGTTACCTCGTTGCCTCTCCGGCTCAGGGAATGGGAGCCGTCTCCCGCTTCTTCACGACGAAGAGTCCCTCCCGGCCGCTCGTCACGATGACGATCCCGCTCTTGAAGAACGGATAGTTGCTCCAGGAGCCGCCGAAGCCGGGCGCGTCCTCACCGTAGGGTACGGTGTCGAAGTAGCCGGCGTCAACCGGGTTGTTGATGTCCTTGATGTCCAGGATCCGGAGTCCGCTGGTGTAGTTGGACTGGTAGACGTAATGGCCCAGGACGTAGAGGTTGTGGTCCGAGGAGCGGTTCTTCGAAATGTACTCCTTGAGCAGGACCGGGTCGTCGAGGTCGCTCACGTCCCAGATGAGGGTGCGGGTTCCGGGGACGCTCCCGGCGAGTTCGTCCAGCTCGTCGTCCATCAGGAAGTATTTCTGATCGTCGGTGAGCCAGCCCTGATGCGAGTACCCCACATTGGGATAGGTGGCGACCGAGAGCGCGACCGGATTGGACTTGTCGGTCACGTCGGCGATACTGAGCGCCGTCTCGTTGGCGCCGAAGCAGACCTCCCGCCCCTGGTGCTCGGTGTCCGGGCCGTGATAGACGACGCACTGGGCGTCGTGGGTGTATCCGGTACGGCTCCGGCCGGTGCTCGGGTCCGAGAAGCAGCCGGCGAACTTCGGGTTCTCCGGCTCCCGGATGTCGATCATGTGAAGTCCGCCGCCGCAGGTCTCGCCGCCCGAGGAACTGCCGACGGCATACGCGAAGCCGGTCTCTTCGTTGATCACGATGTTGTGCGCGCTGTGGATCCGGTCGTAATGAGCCGTTTCCCGGAACGTCACCGGCGCATTGCGTACGCTGCGCAACTGGGTCAGGTCGAACACCTGCATCCCGTGGTCGCCCGCCCCGTCCGCCACGATGTAGGCGTGGTTCTTGTAGGTCTTGATGTCGCGCCAGATCGCGGGGAACGCGGCTTCGGTCTTGGGCAGGCTGCCAAGGTACTTCGGATTGGCGGGGTTGCTCACGTCCACGAAGGCGGTGCCGTCCACCCGGCCGACCAGCGCGTATTCCTTGCCGGTCTGGGGATCGGTCCAGCCCCAGATATCGTTCACCCGCACGCCGCGCGCGCCGCCCAGGTCGCTCACCGGGAGAAAGGAGAGCAGGTCCACATTGCTGCAGTCGAAGCCGGTGGCCATGCCGTCGGCGCACTTCACCTCCCGGCCCGCGACGGCGTCGAAGCCCTTGCTCCGGCTCAGGATCTTCGATTTCGGTGTCCAGCCGCCGGTGCGGCTCCGCTCGAAGATCAGCGCGGTGCCTTCACCGAAATCATCGCCCTGGATGCCCACCACGGCGAGGTCGCCCGCCAGAGCCAGGGAGCCGCCCGCGAAGTCGCCCCGCTGCAGATCGGGAATCTCCAGCTTGCGGGAGACGTTCCACTCCCCGCCGGCGGAGTCCCGGTGGATCTGATAGACCCGGCCCTGGAACCCTCCCGCGGCCGGCGCGCTGATCCATACCTCGTTGCCCTCGAAGGCGATCCCGGAGCCGTAGCGGTACTGGCGGGCGCCGTCGAACGGCTGGAACTTGGTCCGCTCCCGCCAGGAGCCGGCGGCGGTGTCCAGCTCGAAGGCGTAGGCGGCGCCGATGAAGTTGTTGGCCAGGGGTGCGCCGATGATGGCGGTGGTTCCGTGCAGCACCATGACCGACCCGAACCGTCCGCCCGGAATACGATCACCGGCGGAGATCTGCCCGGCGTCTTTCCAGCCGCGCGTCCCGGCATCGTACTTGAAGACGTACACCGAACCGGCCGCGCTGTCCTGGCCGGGAGCCCCGATCAGGGCCCATTCCCGGTTCATTTCGATGGAGGCGCCGAACCGCTGGCCCTCCGCCGCATCGCTCGCCATGAGCGAGTCGGCCAGGGTCCAGCCGGTGCCGCTCCGGCGGTAGAGATACACCACACCGGTGCGATCCCTCACCCCCCAGGCGCCGACCATGGCCATGTCGCCGGCCAGGCCGACCACGCTGCCGTACTGGGCATCGGCGGCGAGTCCGCCGGATGTGAGCCGGCCGGTCTCCTGCCACTCCCCGGAGGCCTGGCGGGCAAAGGCGTACACCGCCCCGCGTCCGCTGTCACCCTGCGAGCCCGCCAGCAGAGTCCGCCCGTCGACGGCCATCGCGCGGCCGAAGCCGTCGCCCAGCGTGGCGTCGGACGCGCTGACCTGACCCCGCTCGACCCAGGTTCCCTGGGGGGTGCGGCGGAACAGGTGGATGACGCCGGCCATGTGGCCGCCCTGCGCCTCGGCCACCAGGATATCCCGGTCGACGATGGCCACACCGCCACCGAACCCGGACTGAACCGCCGGGGCGGTGGCCCCGTCGGCGCGCAGGGTCTGCGCGGCCGCTGGAACGGCCGCCGCCAGCAGGACAGCAGATGCGAACATGAATCTCACAGCCGACCTCACGGAGAATGGAGTTGTTGGGGAGGACAGGATGGCTATGCCCGGACGACGGCCGGCGGCCCGGGGTTTCAGAAGATACCCTGGCCATCGGATGTTGCAAATTGACAAGTCGTTGGAGGGGGAATCCCCCGAATGGCCGGCCGTCAGACGGCGGGCGCCGGGCTGGCTTTCAGGCGGAGGTGCTCACGCCGGCGGGCGGGCCCGTGGCTCACTGCAGGTTGGTACACTGCTCCAGGGTGAGCTGCCAGCCGACGTCACGCCGGACCCAGAGCTGGGTGCAGCGCTGGTCGTCCCGGTAGGGCTCGCCCTGATACGATCCTTCGGTCTGCCAGCGGCTCACCACCGTCGCCACGTCGGCGTAGAGATCAATGGAGATCTCCGAGCGCCGGCCGTGGGTCATGCTGAAATCGGGTGAGGCCAGAATGGCCATGATCTGACCCCGATCGACCTCGGTGCCCCGGTTGGTGATGTACTGGTACGCCGGCGCCAGCAGAGTCCCGACCGTGGCGGTGTCGTGATGCACCCAGGCGGAATCGTAGCGGCTCACCAGGGCGAGCACGAAGTCGTTCGATGGACGGATGACGGCGGCGCCGGGTGGCGCCGAGTGGCAGGCCGCGAGGGCGGCACCGGCGAGGAAAAACGTACTGCTCAGCCGGGTCAGGACCGGAAAACGCATGAATCAGGATATCCGGGAACCGTGGGAGAAGCAAATGGGAGCGAGCAGGGAGAGGAAGGCCGGAGGTTCACGATCCCGGCCTCGGTTTCAGACGGTTCCCATTGGTACCGGGGACCAGCGGTGCCGGTATGGCTCCATCCGCCTGGCGCGGGGACGGATGCCGGACGGGGGAGGTGCGCCCGCTCTCGCGCATGCGCGCATGGGCCGAAGGCCAGTCCGGTACCTCGTCGTGGTCCTGCTGCCAGTGCCCGGTGGCGGCCTCATCACACCAGCCGGCCAGCCTTGGCATGGCGGCGCGATGGGCGCCGCTCGACCTGAAGGCGCGCATGGCGGCTTCGTCGGTCCAGGCGGTGATAGTCCAGAAGGCGAGTCCCGGCTCGCTGCCGAGCCTGCCGCCGAGAAACCCGGGCGACCGCTCGGCCTGCCTTGCGCTCCGCGTGGAGTAGTAGAGGAACCCCGGAAGGAAGCGAAGGCCGCGGAGCCGGAGCCGGGTGATGGAGATGAAGGGCATGGGCGATTGCGAATGGTGGCGAGGGTCGGTGACCAGAAGCCGATGGGGATTGCGGGCCGGGCCACTGTCCCTTCGTGACGACGTCACCCCTCGGGAGTGACGCCCGCAAGGCTCTTCCACATGAAATACCGCCGGTGCCCTGCCGGGTAGTCGTCCAGCCGGCCGAATGTCCGGTAGCCCAGGGCCTGATAGAAGTCGGGAGCCTGGAAGCTGTGCGTGTCCAGGTGAATCCCCCGGCACCCCCTGGCCCGGGCCTCCTGTTCGGCTCGCTGGAGCAGGGCTCTGCCCCAGCCCTGCTTTCTCATGTGATCCGCGATCCAGAGAAACTGGATGTGGAACCACTCCCATCCGCTCTCGCCGATGAATCCACCCGTGACGGCTCCATCTTCGGAGCGCAGCACCAGCATGAACGGTTGCCACCCCGGATCCGGGGCGTTGGCGCGATTGTGGCGGCGCAGGCCGTCGATCAGCCTCTCCCGATCAAGCGGCGAGGTTGCGATCTCGATGTCCACGCTGCCTCCTTGCTCGTCACCCGTGTCTGCCGCCCGGCACGCTCCTAGACCCCGCACGCACCAATGGTAGCCACCGGCTGGTGCGCCACCCGCTCCCAGCCGTTCCCCTTCGGGAGGAACAGATCCCGCCAGGCGTAGCCGCAGCGCGGGGAGTTGTCTTCGTTGGTGATATCCAGCCGCCAGGTGTATTCCACCCCGGCCGTATCCGCCGCGCGGCGGTACGGCTGGCCGATCGAGATCACGTAGGCCTCCCGTTTGGGCATGACTCCCGGCGCCATGTTGAAGATCCCGTCTACCGTGCGGGTGCGGCGCAGGCTGTCCACCCAGGGCCGCGGATGGACCGCGGGCCGGGCGACATCGGGCGGCGTCGGCCCGACGACGGTGTCGAGCAGCACGCCGAACTGCAGGCGCCGGCCGGCCCGGAGGTCGATCTCCTCCTTGGCCCCGGCGATGGCCAGGTCCTTGAGCGCGGCCGCCGCGGCCTGATCCAGCGAGCGCGCCGGGTCGGGGGCGGGCGCGGTTCCGGGGGCCGCGGTGCAGCCGGTCAGAATCATGACCAGCGCGGCGCCGATGAACGGGCACGGATTCAGCGGTGGATTCCTCATGGTTCGGCCTCGAGCAGGTAGAGGGCGCTGACCTGCCGGCTCCATCGCGCCGGGCGGGCGTCGCCTTCCGAGATGATCCGCCACGGTCCGTCCGCGTCGGCCAGGGGTGCGCCGTTCACCCGGTCCGCGAGGATGACTCTGCGCCCGGTCAGATCCCGGTCCAGTTCCCCGGCGGCGTAGACCGTTCGGTAGCCGTCCCGCGCCACGACCAGGAGGTACCGGGCCAGGGCGGCGCCCTTGAGCCGCGCGAACGACGCGCCGGCACGTTCCAGCACGGTGGAAACCAGAGGGCCGGACCAGGTCATCGGGGGTCCGTCGTGGATCCGGGCCGTGACGGTATCCCGCGGCAGGCCGGCGATGTCCTCCGCCGTCAGATACACCGTGACCGAATCGACCCGGACCTCGAGCCTGGGCCCGCTGTCCGGGGCCTGCTGAGCACCGGCAGCCGTGCAGCACAGGGCGGCGAGCCCGAGGGGAAGCAGTATCCGTTTCATCAAATCGCCTTCCGGTTTGCCTGCTCGAGCGGCTCCACCGGTGCGGGAGACGCCGGCAATGGTGGAACTTAAGGGGATCGCGGCGACCGCGGCAGAACGCGGATTTTCTCCCGCGGTGCCGCACCGGGAACCTCTGCGAGGCATCAGGTTATCTTTAGTGAACGCAACGCAGGGCAGTATCCGAAAAGAGACTGAAAGGACGGCATTTATGGCAACCGCGACAGCCAGCCGGGGCGCCCGGCTCTTCAAGACAAAGAACGACCTTCCCGAAGACATGCGCTCACAGCTGGTCAATCTGCTCAACGAGCGTCTGGCGGACGGAATCGACCTGCAGTCCCAGCTCAAGCAGGCACACTGGAACCTCAAGGGTCCGAATTTCATCGCCCTGCATGAACTGTTCGACGAGATCCATGCCGGCGTCACCGGCTACGTGGACACGATCGCGGAACGGGCCGTGCAACTGGGCGGCAAGGCCGAGGGGACCATCCGGCTCGTCGCCGAGCGCTCGGAAATGCCGGAGTACCCGCCGAGGGCGGTGAAGGACCTGGATCACGCGGAGGCCATCGCGTCCGCCCTGGCGGCGTTCGGGGAGCGTGTGCGGCGGAACATCGACGAGGCCGACGAGCTGGGTGACAAGAACACGGCCGATCTGTTTACCGAAGTCAGCCGCGGCACCGACAAGTGGCTGTGGTTCGTGGAGGCGCACCTCGAGAAGTGAGAAGTGAGAAGTGAGAAGTGAGAGGGGTGGGTGGCGGGATCCTGGCTGCCCGCCCTTTCTTCGCTCCCGGTCTGCCCGTCTCAGATCATCTTCGTCAACGAGTCGTCGAATCCGCCCGGACCGGGCGAGAGCCAGCTCCAGAGAATCAGCGCCGCGAAGAGAATCCAGACGGCGACGACCACCCACTGCATCCGGAGCACGACCGGGCCCACGATCGGTTTCCTGGTGACGATCCCGTCGGCGAAGAGCTGGGGGCGTTCGCCTTCGGTTTCGCGGGCGGCCAGGGTGAAGGCGCGCTGGCGCTGCAGCGAGCGTTCGGTCATGGCCGTGATGGTGATGGAGAAGATGATGCCCAGGCCGGCGAAGAGCAGCAGGACCGCCACCACCCACCAGTCCGATTCGCTGGACCATCCGACAATGGCCCCCGCCGCGAACGCCAGCAGACTCTCGACCAGCACGTAGCGACCCAGCCAGCGGTGGACGTTCGCGTCTTCGTCCCGGACCAGGTCCACGGCGCGATTGAACAGGGTCTCCGGCGGGATCTGATTCACGTGGCTCCCTTGAATCGGCCTTGCCTGACGTCCTCGCGGCGGACCAGCCCCCATGCCGCCAGCGCACTCAGAAGGGCCAGGATAACGGCAACCGTCAGGGTCGTACGAAAGCCGGAAACGAAGGCATCGTCGACCGCGGCCCGCAGGTCAGAACGGACTGCCGGGCTCAGCGACTCCGGCAGGGCCATCCCCGCCAGATGGATCCGCTCGGCCTCGATCTGCCGGCGGATCTCCGGGACAATCTGCAGCCGGGTCAGGGCGCGATCCAGATGGCGGTTGAATCCGCCCAGCATGACCAGTCCCAGGACCGCGATGGCCAGGACGGCGGCGGTCCGCGAGACGGCATTGTTGACCCCCGAAGCGATCCCGACCCGGTCCCGGTCGACGGCGTTCATGACGGTCGTGGTAAGCGGGGCCACGGCGATGGCCATGCCGAAGCCGAGGACCACGACGGCGGGAAAAAACGTCGTCCAGTAGCTGCCCCCGACCCCCGGAACCATGAACAGTCCGAATCCCAGCGCCGCCACCAGGGGGCCGGCGACGAGCGGAAGCACCGGCCCATAGCGCTGCAGCAGGCCGCCCGACCACCTGGAGAGCAGAAACATGAGCAGGACGAACGGCAGGATGGCGGCGCCGGCGGCGGTGGCGGAGTACCCCTGGACCTGGATCAGATCAAGGGGAAAGAAGAACAGCACCCCGCTCAGGGCGGCGTAGAGAAACAGGGTGAGCAGGTTGGCACCGGCGAAGGTCCGGGAACGGAACAGCGTGAGCGGCAGCATCGGAGTGGCTGCGCGCGATTCCCGGATCAGAAAGCCCAGGCCGGCGAAGGCGGCGGCGCCGAGCGCGGCGACGACCGGCGGGGCGCGGAATCCGGCGCGGGCGGATTCGATGAGCCCGTAGGTGAGCAGTCCCAGAAACACCGTGGCGAGTGTGGCTCCGGGCCAGTCGAGCGGGTGGAGATCCGGGTCCCGGCTCTCGGGGACGTGGCGCAGGACCAGCGCCACCACCGCGATGGCGAGCGGCAGGTTGATGAGAAACACCGCCCTCCACGACACGTGTTCGATCAGCCAGCCGCCCAGGACCGGGCCGATCGCGGCGGTGATGGCGGTGAATCCGGCCCAGGTGCCGATGGCCTTGCCCCGCGATCCCGGGTCGAAGCAAGCGGAGATGATCGCCAGGCTGCCGGGTACCAGCAGGGCGCCGCCCACCCCCTGGGCTGAGCGGGCAAGGATCAACTGGTTGACGTTCGGCGCCAGGCCGCACCAGAGCGACGCCAGGGCAAACAGGACCACGCCAATCGTGTACACCCGCCGCCGCCCGTACCGGTCGCCCAGCGCGCCGCCGACCAGAAGCAGGGCGGCGAGAAACAGGGCGTAGGCCTCGATGATCCACTGGACGTCAACCACATCGGCGCCGAGGGCGGCCTGGAAGGCGGGCAGGGCCACGTTGACGGCCGCGCCGTCGATGAACACCATGCTGGAGCCGAGGATGGTGGCGGCCAGGACGTAGCCGGTGGCCGCCGGGGGGCACGGGGTGCCCGGAGCGGCGGCCCGGATCTGCGCTTCGTCACAGGGCGGCCGGACGGCCGGCGTCATCCGGCGCCGGCCGGGCCGGAGGTGGTCACGCCGAGGTCCCGCAGCAGCCCGTCCCGGAGCTCGTAGATCCAGCCGTGGAGGCGCAACGGCTGGCCTCGATCCCAGGCCCGCCGGACCAGGGGCAGCCGGGTGAGGTTCGTCACCTGTGCCATCACGTTGAGTTCGCAGAGCCGGTGCCAGCGACTGTCGTTGTCCGGCATCCCGGCGAGTCCGGCCTCATGTGCCCGCACGACCTCGCGAAGGTGTTCCAGCCAGGACTCCAGCGGCGGAGCCACCGCGGGACCCATGGCCGCGCGGACGCCGCCGCAGCCGTAGTGGCCGCAGACGATGATGTCGCGGACCTGAAGCGTGTCGACGGCATACTGAAGCACGGCCTGGCAATTGACGTCTTCGACCGCGACGACGTTGGCGATATTCCGGTGGACGAACAGCTCACCCGGATCCAGCCCGACGATCTCGTTGGCCGGGACTCTGCTGTCGGCGCAGCCGATCCAGAGGTACCCCGGCGCCTGCTGACCGCAGAGCCGGGTGAAGAAGTCCGGGTCCTGGGCAAGCCGGGCAGCGGCCCAGGCACGGTTGTTGGCGAAAAGCTGGGGCAGGAATCGCACGCCACAACGGTACACCGGAAACGGCGCACGGTAAACCTCGGATGGCGCGGCCGGCCAGGTGCCGCCTTTCGCCGGGAACACCCGGGGAGGGACGGCAGTATTACACTCCATGATACAGTTCCTGCCAGAGGTGCGATGATCCTCGTAACGGGTGCCACCGGTTATGTGGGTGGCCGGCTGGTACGCCGGCTGCAGGCTCAGGGCCGGCCGGTGCGCTGCATGGCCCGCCGCCCGGGTCATCTTGCGGGCCGGTTCGGCCCGGCGGTGGAGGTCGTGGCCGGAGACGTGCTTGACCGGGAGAGCCTGGCCGGTCCCCTCGCGGGCGTGGACACGGCCTACTATCTGGTGCATTCGATGGGGTCGTCCGACCGGTTCGAGCGGGCCGATCGGGAAGGTGCGCTCAACTTCGGAGCAGCCGCACGCGCCGCCGGCGTCCGCCGCGCCATCTACCTCGGCGGCCTGGGTCACGAAAGCGGGGAGGAGCTGTCCCTGCATCTGCGGAGCCGCCAGGAAACCGGGGAGGTGCTCCGCGCCTCGGGAATTCCGGTTACCGAGTTCCGCGCGTCGATCATCCTCGGTGCGGGGAGCCTGTCGTTCGAGATGATCCGGGCGCTGGTGGAACGGCTTCCGATTCTCATCACGCCCCAGTGGGTCCGGGTACCGGCCCAGCCGATTGCCATCGACGATGTGCTGGACTATCTGGTGGCGGGCCTGGAGCGGCCCATCGGAGAGAGCCGGATCTTTGAGATCGGCGGCCCCGAAGCGGTGTCCTACCGGGACCTGATGCAGGAGTATGCCCGGCAGCGCGGCCTCCGCCGGGTGATGATCCCGGTGCCGGTGATCACGCCGGCAGTCTCCAGCCTGTGGCTCGGCCTGGTGACGCCGCTGTTCGCCCGTGTGGGGCGCAAGCTGATCGACAGCATCCGCCATCCCACGACCATCCGGGATGACTCCGCCCTCGAGGTCTTCAACCTCCGCCCGGCGGGCGTGGCGGAGGCGATGCGGCGCGCCCTGCGGAACGAAGATCAGGAATTCGCCGAGACCCGCTGGTCGGACGCCATGTCGGCGGCCGGGGCGCCCCCTTCCTACGGCGGCGTCCGGTTCGGCAACCGGCTGCTGGATACCAGGTCGATGGTCGTACCGGTCGACCCACCAACCGCGTTCCGGCCCATCCGCCGGATCGGAGGCGAGACGGGGTGGTACTGGGGCGACGCGCTCTGGTCGCTGCGTGGATGGCTGGATCTGCTGATGGGTGGAGTCGGGATGCGTCGCGGACGCCGGGATGCGGATTCGCTCGCCGCCGGCGACGTGGTGGACTGCTGGCGGGTGGAGGCGGTCGAACCGGACCGGCGCCTGCGGCTGCAGGCGGAAATGAAGCTGCCCGGCCGGGCCTGGCTCACCTTTGAGGTCGAACCGATGGCGGGCGGCTCACAGATCACCCAGACGGCGACCTTCGATCCCGCGGGTCTCTCGGGCCTGCTCTACTGGTACGCCATCTGGCCGCTGCATGCGCTGGTCTTCCGGGGAATGGCGAGGGGCGTGGCGAAAGCCGCGAACGGCTGAGCCGCGGACGGGACCATCCCCGGGTTTCCGGCGGCGGACCGCTCAATGTTCACCGGCCACCGCACCATTCACTCCCTCGCCTTCCGCTCTCCGCTCCCGATGCAGCGCCACCGGCGTCAATCCGCACATCTCCCGGACGTCCCGGATCATGTGGGCCTGATCGGCATAGCCGTGGGCGGCCGCGAGCCCGGCCCAGTTGGGCCGGGGATGCCGGTCCGCTTCGCGCAACAGCGCATGGAACCGCTGGACCCGTACGAACGCGCCGGGCTCCACCCCGATGGTCTGTGATACCAGGCGGCGGAAGTGACGGTCGGTGACGCCCAATCGACTGGAGAGAGGCCCGAGGCGTGTCACGCCCCGCAGCCCCCGAATGGTCTCCAGTCCGCGATGCACCATGTCCGTACCGCCGGGCACCTGCATCCGGCCGGCACGGCCGCGGACGAAGTCGATCAGGATCGACAGCGCCTGTCGGTGGCTGGAGGCACCGTTGAGGCGGTCCAGCAGCTCGACCCCCGCGACCCGGTCGATCCCGGTGAAATCGTCCATCGCGTCCAGGTGATCTCCGGGCGAGAGACCCAGCAATTCCCGGCACCACTCCAGCTTGATCCGCACCGCGGCCAGGCACTGCCCCGCCGCGGGCCGGTAGAACCGCACGGTCCGGACCGGTCCGAAGAGTGCCAGTGCCGAGCCCGCCAGGGTCCCGTCCGGCCCGCGTGTGGCGACGTAGCAGAGATTCACGGCATGCTCCGCAACCACCCGGTGCGCCGCCGCGGGACCCACCGGTCCTGGAGTGGTGTGGTGGATCCAGACGCCGTCCACCAGGTGATGGAGATCCGGCGGAGCGGGATACTCCCGGTATCCGCCGACCCGGTACACCGCGGGTTCCGTCGAGTGGTCCGGCTGCCGATCGGGCCGGGTTGGAACGCTCATCCAGGATCGCTCTGTGGGGGCTGAACGATCCTACGAAAACCTCAGGGCAGGGTTTCCGGCTGCCGGATCTGTGTCGGCGGCTTGAAGGCCGAGTCGGCCAGCGAGTCAAGCTCGATGTCGGCGAACCGGTAGGTGAAGATCTCGTCCTCCTGGCGGAACTCCGCTTCGCGGAAGACCCGGACCCCTGCGCGGTCGACCCAATCGCGGAAGCGGATGAACACGTCCGGGTCGGTGAAGGTAATCTGCAGCCCCAGCGGGAGGGTGTCGGTCGTCGAGAAGGCCGCCAGCACGGGATGTCCGCTCCGGTCCGTGTACCGGAGAAGAATGGCCGCCGTTCCATCCCACTCCTGAATCCCCAGATACTCCGGGTGCCGCAGCCGGTTCTCCGGCATCAGAACCATCGCGTGGAGTTCATGGCCCCGGACAAAGTCCTCCGTGGGCTGGTCGAGGGAATCCAGTTCGCCGGTTTCCCGGTTCCTCATCCAGCGGTCTCCCGGAACGACACCGGCGCCGAAGCCGGTGGTCTGCTCCATCCTCACCCGGCCGTCCCGGGCGGACCATATCAGGGTCTCGAAGGCCCGGTCCGGGCCCTGGACGTCCGCGCGGGTGTAGATCGTGCTCACCGCGGCGGCGGCGGAACCACCTTCCGCCCGGAGTGCGCCGGCCAGGACCGCTGCCGCCGGATCGGTCGCGGGCGCACTCCCGGCGCAATTGAGAACGGCGACCGCAGCCGCGGCTGATGTCAGCGTCCGCAGAGACGTCATGCGCTTCCGCTCCGGCGACTTGGTTCATGCCCCGGCGGCTGTCGGCTCGGGGCCCCCGGACTGGAATACGCCGGAAAGCCCCGGCAGGATTCCGGCAGGAGGTCAGGGGGCCGTCGCCGGAGCCTCCGCCATGACCGTGACGCCGGCATCGCCGGCCAACCGGGCCCCGAATCCCCAGCCGCCGAACTCGTCGGCCACGGCGAGGACCAGTTCATTGCGGCCCGCCCTGAGGGGCAGGTAGACGGTGGCCTGCCGGAAGCTCACCACACCGTCCTGCCGTGGACTGTCCGGGCGGTAGCGGTCGTCACCGTAGAAGAGCGGCCGGCCGTTGAGGAACACGGTGACCTCGTCGCTGAAGGCCAGCTGGATGGGCAGCTGCGTGTCCCGCGGGCTCGCCAGCACCACCCGGCCCAGCACGGCGGAGCGCCGGTCCGGGTCCGGCCTCGCGCGATGCCGCAGAACCAGTACGCGGCCTTCCGGATCGGCCTCCGTGCGGGTCCATCCGGGCCCGGCGGCAATCGAATCGGGCAGGACGGCGATCGGGTCGTCTCCAGTCACGAATGCCCGGGACAGCTGCCAGCGCATGATCGTGCCAGGCGCAGCCGTCGTGGCTGCCGGCGCGCCGGACAAATCAAAGGGCACGTAGCCCGGCCGCACGACCACGTCCGCGAAACTGACCGGCCATTCCGACTCACCGGCGAAGCCCTGGGGCAGGAAGGCGCCCAGGCCGAGCGACCCTTCGGCGGCCTCCCGCGCCAGCCGCGGGACGATCATGTCCGGGGTGACGGTGTCCCCCACGAAGACCGCGGCCCGGGAACCGCTGAGGACGATGCGGACGGGAACCCAGGTGTCCCGCGGCAGTTCTACCGCCGCGGTCCCCCCCGGTCCATGAAAGAACTGCCAGTAACTCTCCCCTCTCCAGACCGGGGCATACTGGACCGCATCCGGCAGCTCGGCCTTGTGCGGGCGGAAATAGATCTCCTCGTGCTCGGCGCTGCTCTGCATCCGGAAATGCACGAACGCGAACGACCGCCGACCACTGGCAGCCATCTGCAGGTCGATCGTCCCGTCCCGCAGCCTCACGTCCGGCCGCAGCGCCGTGCCGGTGCGCAACTGAAGCGCCTGTCTGCCCATGTAGGAAGCGACCCGGATGCCGGGACCCTTGAGTTCCCAGCCGCGGTCGAAGGGGAGAGCCCGGGCCTGGGCCCCGGCCTGGCGCCCCCCGGCGACAAGGGCCAGGAACAGCAATGCGCCTGCCTTGTGGGTGAACCGGCCTCCAGTGCTCGCGTCAGTCCTTCGTGACTGCCATTTCATTCCAGGTCCTCTCGACATTCGGGTTCAGGAAGTACTCTTCGAAGAAGTACTGATACACCGGATTCTGTCCCGCGAATGGCCTGCCAAGGCGGGCGGCGTTCAGCCCGGATCGGATTTCCGCCGCACTCCGATTCTGCGAGCGGCCCTCGCGCACTGCCCGGGCGGTAGTGTCGAGCAGATCCATCAGCATTTCGAGATATGCCGATCCCCGCTGCACGTCGCCGTGGCCCGGGATCAGGATGTCGAACCGCAGAGCGGCCAGCCGGCCCAGGGTCTCCCTCCACTCGAGCGGCTGGCGGCTGAAGCCGTACGGCACGGGATGGACGACCAGGTCCCCCGTTGCGACGATCCGCTCGTGAGGGAGATAGACGATCAGGTCGCCGCGGGTGTCGCCCGGTCCCAGGAAACGAATCTCGATGGTGCGCCCGCCGCGATAGAGCGTCAGGCGGTCCTCGACCAGCATGGTGGGCGGCGTAATCGTTGTGGCACGATAGGATGCCTGGCGCAGATCGATGTCGTGCTCGTAGTACTGTCGGAGATTGGCGATGATTAGATCTGCGCCGGGCCGGTCTTCCTCCCTGACTCGGGCAATCTCCTTCCTGCCTGCCGCCTTGCGGGACTCGGTATTCTCGGCGATCTGACCGACATACCGGATGCCGTCGCCGGTCAGATAGGTGTACGTTTCGGGATGACCGATAATTTCCACGCCCGGAAAGGCACGTACGTATTCCTGGTTGCCGATGGTGTGGTCTCCGTGCCCATGCGTGCTGATGAGATAGCGGACCGGCTTGGAGGTCAGCTCCCGGATACCCGCAATGACCTTGCGGGCGGTCTCCGGCGTTCCACTGCCATCCACCACCACGACGTCGCGATCGTTGATGATGATCGTGACGTTGCCTTCGACCATGAATCTCAGCGGTTCCGGCCGCGAAGCGACGTAGATGTCGTCGGTGAGTTTGTCAAACTCGATCGTGAACAGACCCTGATCCGGTTCGCTCTGGGCGCCGGCGACCGGCGCCAGTACGGCAGCCAGCAGGATCGATAGGGTGAGTCGATGCATCCAGAACCTCTCAGCCGGCCGTTCAGGCATGATCCATGATTGGGGAGCCGGCGCACCGGGGATCCGGTGCGCCGGCCAGGCTCTGGACAAGTTGTCGGTGGGGAAGGCCGAACTCTAGAAGAAACCGGACATGGCCGGCGGTCAGTCCTTCTGCAGGTACCAGATGTAGGTGCGGCGGGGCTGCCATTCCGTGCCGGACCAGTCGAACGACACCGTCAGGTTCTCGCCGCCTGAGAGCTTCTCAATGTGCTTCACCCGGGTCTGGCTCCCGTCGGGCCAGGAGAAGGTCTGGTCACTCTCGGTGCTGTCAGGCCCGGCTTCCCACATGGTTCCTTCTCCCACGGCGCCATTGCCGAACTGGAGCATGACCGCCTTCTTCTCGCTCGGCTGCCAGTAGAGCCTGAACTCCCAGAATGTCCCGGCCTCCTTGCCGTCCTTGATACCGTAGAGCCGGCCCTTGAGACTCTGCCGGCCCAGGCCCCAGCTCCAGGACGTGGCGTAGGCGTCGAACGGCTCGTCGGCACTCTTGAATCCGGAATTGTCCGTGACCCAGGTCGCCGTACCGGCGGTGAGGGCGGCCATGTGGTCGTGCAGCCAGCGGGGCATCGGTTCCGCCGCCGGCCGGCGGGCGGCGCTGCCCGGAAGCAGCAGGAGCAGCACCGCCGGCAGGACGACCCGGGCGGTGAGGGAGAAGTGACGGGACGGCATGTGGCTCGCTCCGGATGAGGGCGTCGCAGGAACCCGGTGGCCGGGTCGATGAAACGCCCAATGCTCACCCCGGGCCTCAGCCGGTCAATGGCAGGTCGGTGAAGGCGATGTAAGAACGAAATGAGCGGCCGTCAGGACACGGGCCTGGCCGCCCCCCGGTCGACAATCGGCTGAACCAGGCTGCTGAAGCCGGGCCGGGAATGGAGCACGGCGAATCTGGGGTCGACCGTGACGGACACGAACCCGATGGAGCGGCCCGCGGCCGCCCGTCCGAGGGCCGCGATGGCAGGCTCCACCCGGCCGTCCATGGCGAAGGCCAGCGCCGCGGAGAACGGAGAGGCGTCGCCGCGGGCCAGCGCGTCTGCGGCGCGATCCGCTTTCCAGTGGCGGAAGCGGCGCATGGCCGAATCGGGCGGCAGGCTGGAAGAGCCGAGGACGGAGTCGGGGTTCATTCCCGAATGCGTGAGGAGCTTCCGGGCCAGCCCCCGTGCCTCGGACTCCTGATGCAGGAGTTCCCGCGCCGCGATGGCGCAGTCGAGTGCGTACAGTGCGTCGGGGGCCAGGGCGAAAGCCCGTTCGCACGCCTCCGCGGCGCGATCGGGGAAGCCGCTGTAGAGAAACATGAAGCCGAGGTCGGCGGAGACGACCGACGTCACCGGCTTCAACTCTCTGGCCCGCTCGAGTTCCCGGACGGCGGCTTCCCGGCGGCCGGCCGTCGAGAGCAGGAAGGCCAGACCGACCCGATACTCGACCTTTCCGGGAGCCCGCCGGACGGCGGCCCGGAGCAGGCGCTCGGCCCGGGGCCAGTCCCAGTCGACCACGTGCGCCATCACACCGCTCATGAACAGCGCGTGAGGATCTGCCGGATCCAGCGCCAGCGCACTGGCCGCGTACCGGTGCGACTCGCCGATCCGGCCGGCCCAGAAGAGGGCATCCGCCAGATAGGCCTGGGCAGGAGCGAATCCGGGTTCCCGCCGGACCGCGTCTTCGAAATACGGCACCGCCGCTGCCCGGCGTTCCAGTGACGGCTGTTCCAGCAGGTAGCGCCCCGCGAGCCAGGCTTCCCGGATCGACGCCGGGGCGTCCACTTCCGGCCGGGCGTGCCATCCGCTCGACATGAACAGGAGAAGAGCGGCGCATGCCGCCAGGGCGGCGCGGCGCCAGGGCCGGCGAGCGGGCGGCCGGGTCATGGCGGCTGCGGACTCCGCCGGGGGCTCCTCGTCCGCGGCCACCAGAAAGCGGTATCCCCGCCGGGGGTAGGTCCGGATCCAGGTCGGCCTGGTAGAGTCGTCCCCCAGGGCGTGACGGATCGACCGGATCAGCGTGTTGAGCCCCCGGTCCATGTCGACGTCGGCCTCAGGCCAGAGGCTCTCATAGAGCTCCTGCCGGGTTACCAGTTCGCCCGCGCGATCGGCCAGGATGAGCAGCACCCGCACGGCCTGGGGGCTGAGATCGATTCTGGCTCCGTCCCGGCTGATTTCCAGCGCGGCCCGATCCACCGAGTAGGGGCCGATCCGCGTCATGCCGGGAGTCCGGCCGAGATGAGTGTCGGTCATGCTCTGTCCCTTCTGGACCCGTCAGGTGAGACGCTCATGCTCGTGCGCCGTGCACGCCGGGGCCACGGAGAGTCAATCGTCCATTCCCGATCAGCCTGGCCCCAGCGTGACGCCGCCGGGAAGTTCGACTTTCGCGCCGAGTTGAAGCAGGAAGCCCAGGGTGTCGAGGTAGTCGGCGGCCCGGACGATCCGTCCATCGGCGACTTCCACGATGGTTGCGCCCCGGAGCGTGACGGTCCGGTTGGTCGCCACCGGCACCCGTCCGGGAATGGGGCGGTCCTGCACGGCATGCATGGTCCACTCGATCGTGGCGGCGGTGGGACCGCTGGTCACGGTGTCGATCGTGATGCTGACGTTGTCGGCCCAGGCGTGGACCTGGTCGATATAGGCGCGCACCGCCTCCCGGCCACCGAGGCGCATGCCGTTGGGAACGTCATCGTACCGGATCCGTTCGGCGGTGAGGGTATCCAGCCCCCGGGTATCCCCGCTCTCCCAGACGGCCATGAGGCCCCGCGCGAGGGTCTCGGGATCGGCGCCCGCCGGACCGGGCGCGGGGCCGCAGGCTGCGACAGAGACCAGCGCCATGAAGAGCAGGGCTCGGGTCATTCCGCCTCCATTGGACTTCGGGGTCTCATTCTCCGGCATACAGGCCCACCCGCACGAGGCGCGGAGGCGCGACCGCATCCTCGATCTCGACCCGCAGCCGCCGGATCCGGACCGGGTCGAATCGATCCAGCTTGCGATAGCCGACCGTCTGGCCTCGGGAGAGGATCTGCCAGGAATCACCGACGGCACCCGACACACGGTACCGGGCAATATCCTGTCCGCCGGCGATGTCTTCCTCCAGCCGCACCAGACCCGCGGTTACGGTCCGGCCGAGGTCCACCTGGGCAACGGCAGTCCGGGGGCCGGTACGGCTCCACGAAACCGGCCGGCCGGAGAGGAAATCATCCCGGAAGAGCGTGGATAACCGCTCGTGGAACGCTCTCAGGCGCAGGATATCGTTCCGGTGGAACCGGCCCGGCGCGGTGGGGGGGACATTGAGCAGAAGCTTGGAGTTCCGGCCGACCGAGGTGAAGTACGTCCCGACCAGCTGCTCGAGACTCTTCACCCGGCCGTCCTCCGAGGGGTGATGGAACCAGCCGGGACGGATCGAGGTGTCGGTCTCACCGGGACGCCATACGCTCCCCTCCGGGTCGCCGTGCTGCAGGGCCTCGATGATCCCCTCTCCGCTGGCACCGGGATAGGGAACCGCATCGGGATCCATGGTGGCCCAGTTCGGATCCCCGGCGGAGCCGGTCTCGTTGCCGATCCAGCGCACGTCGGGGCCGGCATCCGAGAAGATGACGGCGTCCGGCTGGAGCCGGCGCACCAGGGCGAAGTACCGGGGCCAGTTGTACACCTGCTTCCGCCCGCCGGGCCCCTCTCCGTTGGCACCGTCGAACCAGACCTCCGCCAGCCGGCCATAGCGGGTCAGCAGCTCGGTAAGCTGGTCACAGTAGAAATCGTCGTAGCGGGGAGAGTCCCCGTAGACCGGAGAATTTCGATCCCAGGGAGAGAGGTAGAGTCCCGGGCGCAGTCCTTCGGCCCGGCAGGCGTCGACGAATTCCCGGACGACATCTCCCCGGCCGCTTCTCCACGGGCTCGCGGCCACGGAGTGTGCGGTTGTCCTCGAGGGCCAGAGGCAGAACCCGTCGTGGTGCTTGGCGGTGAGGATCATGGCCCGGAACCCGGTCTCTCGCGCCGCGCGGGCCCACTGGCGGGCATCGAGGCTCTCCGGGTTGAACCGCGCCGGATCCTCCGTGCCGTCCCCCCACTCCCGGTCGGTGAACGTGTTCATGCCGAAGTGAACGAACATCGCCAGCTCGTCCCGCTGCCAGGCCAGTTGCGCCGGTGTGGGTCGCGGACGGGAAAAGGCGCGGAACGGAAAGAAGCGCGGGATCACGCCGGCCGCGGCGAGACAGGCCGCGCCGGTCCTGATGAAGTGGCGCCGGTCTGCCGGGCCGGTCATGGACGGTAGTCCTCCACCATGGCCTGGTAGACCAGCGTGCGGAACTTGTCGGACAGGTCCAGCCCGCGGGCGGGGATCAGCTGGATCATGAATACGGCCACGAGGTCGTTGGCGGGATCCACCCAGTAGGTGCTGGCGTAGGCGCCGCCCCAGCTGAAGACACCGGCGCCGCCGTACTGGCCGGCGAGACCAGGGTCGTCCAGCGTCTGGAAGCCGAGTCCGAAACCCGTTCCCCGGCGGGAGAACAGCGTGTCCACCTGGTTGGTGGTCATGAGGGATACGGTGGCGGGCGCCAGAATCTGCCGGCCGCGAAGGCGGCCCTGGTCGAGCAGCATCTGGAGAAAGACCGCGTAGTCCCCCGCGGTGGCGATGAGGCCGGCACCACCGGAGTAGCTCAGCCGCGGACCGTCCAGGTAGTCGCCCTGGCCCCGGGGAGTGTCCGGAGCGCGCCGGTAGCCGCCGTCCGCTGTCGCGGC
Source organism: Gemmatimonadales bacterium (assembly GCA_050183505.1). Classification (GTDB taxonomy): domain Bacteria; phylum Gemmatimonadota; class Gemmatimonadetes; order Gemmatimonadales; family GWC2-71-9; genus JBFXBG01. The sequence continues at coordinate 26,621 of JBFXBG010000009.1, forward strand.
GTAGACCGCTGTCAGTCGCGCGCGCTGTGCCCGGGGCACGTAGAACCAGGTGCTCGTCATCCCGAGCGGTTCCGTGATCCGCTGCCGGAAGAACTCGGCCAGGGTCATTCCCGAGACGCGCTCCACGACGCAGCCCAGGATGTCGGTGTTGTACCCGTACACCCAGCGCTTTCCCGGCTGGGCCACGAATGGGAGGGAGCCCAGCCGGTCCATGGAGGCGCAGATCGGCTCTTTCTTGTCCGCGAAGTACCACCCGAACCCAGCCGCCGGCCCGAGCCCCTGTGCGGCATAGAGATCGCGGACCAGGGAATCGGTGCCGTAGGAGATGCCGGCCGTGTGGGTCAGCAGGTCCCGTATGGTGATCGCCCGGTTGGCCGGGACCAGCGCGCGCCCGGTATCGGTCAGGATGGCCACCCGCGAATTCGCGAACGAGGGAAGGTAGGTCGCGACCGGGTCGGAGAGCCTGAGACGCCCCTCTTCCACCAGCGCCATGACCGCCACGCTGGTAAGCGCCTTGGTCTGCGAGGCGATCCGAAAGAGCGCATCGGGTGCCATGCGGATTCCGGCTTCCCGGTCCGCCCACCCGAACGCGCGGAGGTACGCTATCTGCCCGTGCCGGGCGACCAGTGTCACGACGCCGGCGACGCGGCCCGAATCGACGTAGTCCTGCATCACCCGGCCGATACGATCCAGCCGGTCGGGCGAGAAGCCGAGCTGTCGCGGATCGCCCTCGGGCAGGGCCTGCGCCAGCAGAGTGGCGGCGTTGAGCCAGAGGATCAACGCCAGTGAGAGGGAGCGAGGTCGCGGGCTCATCGGGCGTGGGGTGGGGGAAAGACAAACGGGCAGGCGGGCCGTCCGCCGGCCCGCCTGCCCGCCGGTCCGTCCGGCCTTATCTCATGTCGTATACGTAGTTGTTCAGTTGCTGGATCGTCGCGGCCTGGTCGTCGAGCTGGAAAGCCAGCAGGTCGCCGGTGGTGATGACGCCTGCAAGACCGTCCGGCCCCAGAACGGGCAGGTGCCGGATGCGGCGGCTCGAGAAGATCGCCGCGCATTGCTCCAGCGGCGTGTCCGGCGTGCAGATGACGGGGTCGGCGGTCATCACGTCTGCGATCCGGGTCACGGACGGATCGAGACGGACCGCGACCACCCGGCGCAGAACATCCCGTTCCGTGAAGATGCCGGCGAGGGCGGTCCCGTTCAGAACCAGCACACTGCCGATTCCCTTGCCGTTCATGAGGCTCGCGGCCTCGAGCACGGTCGTCGCCGGGGTGACGGAAGCGATCGCGCTTCCCTTGCGGGCCAGAATGTCGCGCACGGTCGGCATGGCTGCCTCCAGCAGGCTGAATTCCGATAGTACCATTCGGGGCCGGATCTGGCCAGCCTGGACAGGATCACCCCGCCCTGCCACGATGACAGGGCGGTACCCCGGTCTCAGCCACCTCCTCCGCCGGCCGGCTTCGCCACGTCCGGGTCGGCGTCGTGCCAGATGGTCTCCAGCTCGGTCCGGGCTCGGCGGGCGGCGGCGGTGTCTCCCGTCGCCTCGGATGCGCGCGCCAGGCCGCGCAGCGCCGATGTCCGGCGTGGAGTGCGGGACAGCGCTTCCAGAAAGGCCTGCCGGGCCCCGGCGGCGACGCTGCCGGCGAGCAATTCCTCTCCCAGCAACTCCCGGGGCGGCTTGTCGAGGAACGGCGGCCCGAACGCATAGGCCATGCTGTCCTCCAGCGCGGCGGCCCGGCGGAGACTCTCGAGACCGGCCGCGCGGCGGCCATGGGCGATCTGTTCCAGGCCGTCCAGCTCGAGTCCCAGGACCCTGACCCGCCTGCCGAACTCCTCCATACCCGGATCCTGGTCCGGAGCTTCCGCGGATGCCCGCTGGAGGTCGGTCACGGCCAGGCGGTAGTCGGCCTGGGCGGCTGCGGCCGCGGACTGGTCCCCGGTACGGAAACCGCGGTACGCCCGCACGAAAGCCCAGGTGAGCCGCCGCGCAGGTGCCGCACCGGGATCGATGCTCCAGCCCGCAACCTCCCCGGAGAGACGCCCGGTATCCAGCAGATAGCGGGACCACATCGCGATCGCGGATGCGAGGGAGGAATTGTCGGCGTCAAGGTCGGGACCGGCCGGCGCGGGAGCGGCCATCGCCCGGGCCATGCACCGGCCGAGCAGTTCGCGGGCGGCGGCGTATCGTCCCTGCTGCAGATAGCCGTATTCCAGCCAGGTGACGTAGTGGCCGCAGGACACCGGATCCCGCCCCGCGGTGTGCCGCGCCGCGTCCACCACCCGCAGGGCGTTCTCGTTGGCGCGAACCAGATCGTCCCACATACCCAGGGCCAGAAAGATGTGGGAGGTCATGTGCTGGGCGTGGCCGGCATCGGGAGCGATGCGGCTCAAGGCCCGCGCCGCCGGCAGCACTCCGGCGGCGTGCTCCGGGTCGTCCATGCCGTGAATCCAGTAGTGAGCGGCACCGGGATGCCCGGGGTTCCGGGTGAAGACGCTCTCGGCGATCGCGGCGGCCCGGAGATACGTGGGAACCTGCCGCACGCCCTGGCTCAGGCCGAGCAGCGCCAGGGCGTGGAAGAGGCGCGCCTCGTCGTCTCCGGGGTAGTCATGAACCAGCCGGGCCATGGCGCCGGCATACAGAGTATCCCGCCGGGCCTTGGGGCCATCGCCGTAGAGGATCTCGATTGCCCCGAGCCAGGCCTTCTCCCGCGGGGTAGGCGCGCGCCCGGCGCGGGCCGCGGGATCCGGGCCCAGCTTCTGCAAGGCCTGGCGTCCGCGCTCAAGATCCTGTTGGTCCCACACCGGATGCGTGGCGGTCATGGCCTCACCCCAGTACGCCATGGCGAACCCGGGGTCCAGCCGCACGGCCTCCTCGAATGCCGCAGTCGCGGATTCGTACTCGAACAGATGCAGCAGCAGCACACCGCGAACGAACGCGGTCTGCGCCTCGGCGGATGGGGTCGAGGTCGGGAACGTGAGCGTCCCGAGCCCGGCAACGGACTCGGCACGTTGCTGCGCCGGCAGCGGGAGTACCCAGGCCAGGGAGCACAGTGCCAGGACCACGGGCGTGCGGCACATCATCATGAATACCCCCGCTCGATAGTGGCGGCCCCGAATCGAACCGCGGGACCGTTGACCGTCAGTCGGCAAACGGGGACTTCGCGGGGCGGCTCCTGCCGGGGCCGTCCGCTTCGCCCATGAGGCGCTGCAGTTCTTCCTCGCTCAACTCGAACGGGTCGGTCTCATAGCCGGGTGGACGCACGGAGAGGTTCCGGCCGGGGTTGCCGCTTACGGGATGGAACTCCCACTCCGAACGGCTCCGGTCCTGGACCTCCCATTCGTTCCCCTGCTGGTCTGTGAATCGACGGTAGGCCATGGTAAGGAAGGTGGTGGAGGTTGTGCCGGGATGCCAGAACTGACGGGCAGAGGGGCAGACGCGCAGCTCATGGCCGGGTCCGGTCGCTATCTTACTGCCATGCCCCATGATCGAAAAGCCTTCCGGGCGGCCGTCTCGGCCGTCTCGGCCGTCTCGGCCGTCCTGGCCGTCCTGGCCGTCTCGGCTGTCCTGGCCTGCAACCCCGCCCCGTCGAGGAGTCCGTCGGAGTTTGCCGCCCTGGTCGAGCGGCTCTCGGAGCCGGGGGGATATTTCGATACCGACAACCTGGTCTCGAACGAGACGGCCTATCTCCACGTCATGGGCGATCTCCGGCGGCTCGAAGTTCAGGGCGGAACGTATATCGGGGTCGGACCGGAGCAGAATTTCAGCTACATCGCCGAGGTCGAGCCGGAGCTTGCGATTCTGATCGACATCCGGCGGGACAACATGCTGCTGCACCTGATGTTCAAGGCGATGTTCGAGGAAGCCTCCAGCCGGATCGAGTATCTGTGCCTGCTGTTCGGACGGCCGGTGCCGTCCGACACGGACGTCTGGCGCCACCGGGACCTGCCTGCCCTGCTGGGGTATGTGGATTCGGCCGGGGCGGACCCCGCTGTTCACCGGCGGCAGCAGGGCGCCATCATGGGCCGGATCACGAAGTACGGGATTCCGCTCAATGACGAGGACCGCGCCACCATCGTCCGCTTTCATGACCAGTTCGCCGCCGCCGGGCTGAATCTCACGTTCACGAGCCTCGGCCGGCCGCCGCGGCGGGCGTATCCGACCGTCCGGCGGTTGTACATGGAGACGGATCTGGAAGGCAACCGGGCCGGCTATCTGGCGACGGAACGCCGCTGGCAGCGGGTCCGGGAGCTGCAGCGCCGGCACCGGGTCATTCCCGTCGTGGGAGACCTCGCCGGCAGCCGTGCCATGCCCGCGATTGCGGCCTACCTGAGGGAGACCAACCGCGCGGTTTCGGCGTTCTACGTATCCAACGTGGAGTTCTATCTGTTCGGCGCAGGGTCATTCCCGGCGTTCGTGCGCAACGTGAGTGCGCTGCCCGCCGCCGGTCACGCCGTGCTGATCCGGAGCTGGTTCGACTATGGCGGGTTCCGCGGCGGGCCGGCCCCCGGACACTTCAGCACTCAGGAGGTCCAGACGTTTCAGCGGTTCCTGGAGTTGACAGCCGGTCCGGTGGACTACTGGCAGCTGGTGTCGGATTCGTTGAGTGGGGTAGCAAACTAGCGAAGGCGAATCGGACCGCGGCCGACACAGTTTGAGCGGAGGAATCCGCCGGGGATGGGGAGAAGAACGACGTCTCACTCCCGGGTCTTTGTTCACCATCCCCGCTTCATCCAGCGGTCAATCCGGTAATCTGCCCGATCTGCGTCATCTGTGGACTACCAGCTTCCGGCTCCAGAACACGTGCGAGCCGGCCCGGGCCTCCAGCCGGTACTCTCCCGCTTCGGGTGGCGTAAACGCGGCATCCGCGGTCTCACCCACGGAGATCTCGAGCCAGGACGGCCCGGGCCGCGCCTGCCACGCCGGCAGGTCGGCCCCATCCTTCGCAATCGCCCGCCAGGTGCTGAGGCTCGAATCGCGGTAGATCGCGAAGCGGAGCCGTACCGCCATCCCCATGTTCACGAACCGCATGCGATGGGTCCGGCCCGCGGCGAGCATGAGCGGGCCGGGATCGGGGTCCCCGTTCACCACGATCGAGGGCGGGTCGTCGGGGCCGTCCCATCCGGCAGTAAAGACGTGGTCGATATCGGGGTTGAATCGTTCTCCGGGTTCCAGGACGACGATCGGACCATACAGGCCCGAGGTCAGCTGCTCGTAGTCGTTGAGATGGGTGTGGTAGATGAACGTGCCGGCGCGCTGGAGCGTGAGATGGGCCACGAAGGAGTCTCCCGGTGCAATGACCGGGGCAACCTTCTCTCCCATGCCGCTCCACCCGGCGACGCCGTCGGAATAGCTCTCCAGCTCCAGGCCATGCCAGTGTACGGTGGTGGCCTCTCTCATCCGGTTGATGACCATGATGTCAGCCGGCACACCCCGGTGGAGGATCAGGGCCGCTCCGGGGATGTCCACCGAATCGGGCGCCGGCGGGCTGTTCCCCCGCTGGAGTACGAATCCCATGGCCCTGGGCGCCTTGCCGTGCGGGCGTCCTTCCTGCACGTACAGCCGTTCCTGCTGGCGGGCCGGGGCCTCGGCTTCGCGCCAACCGGGCGGCGGGCGTACCGTGATCCCCAGCACCAGCCCGGCCATGTGCTGCCCGACCTTGCCGGAATAGTGGGCGTGGCCTCCCGGGGGCGGCGGGTCGAGCTGGGCGTCGGGCACCACGTGGAACCCGATATGGCAGTGGAACAGCCAGTTCCCGATCCGGTCCGGCGACCAGACGATATCCATCGTGGCGCCGGGGATCATGTTCTCGGTGACCGCCATCCGGCGATCCGCCGGGGCATACACCGTATCGCTCAGCCAGTCGCCCTCGGCGTCGATCCGGAAGAAGAAGCCGTGCAGGTGCATCGGATGATTCCGGATCGAGGCATTGATCCAGCGCCAGCGAACGGAGTCTCCCAGCGTGGCGGTGATGCGTTCGTCCCAGGGGAAGGATTTGCCGTTGATCGCGAGGGCGTTGCGGTAGTTGATCGAATCGATCGGGTCGCCCCAGATGTTGATGACGAAGATCCGATCGTCCCTGGCGGCGCCGGCGGAATCCACCACGAAGGCCCCGGCCAGCTGCTCCCGCTCCACCATCGTGTCCGGCGCTCCGGCCACGGCGTAGTAGAGATAGGTGCCGGGGGCGCCCGCGGTGAAGGTCGTGCCGGCCGAACCGCCGGGAGGGATGACCAGGCTGTCCCCGGTGACGGCCGGACGGCTGTGAAGTCCGTGCACCGTCAGGGTGGAGTCGGGCAGGCCATTGCGGACGGTCGCCTTGATGACCGTGCCGGCCGGGACCCGGATCAGCGGCCCGGGAATCTGAGGAGCGCGGCCCGCCTCGGAGAACGCCGCGAGGGAGACGTGCGGCCCGTCCTCGGCTTCAGGGTACCATTCCGCCATGCCGACTACCAGCGAGATCCGGAGAGTGTCCCCCTGCAGCCGTCCAGCGGGCTGCCGGTTGTCGTTCGCCTGGACGCGGGGATATCCGGTTGCGTCGCTCGGGGCTGAAGGGAGAGGGGTGAGGACGACGACTGCCAGAACCGGGGACCAGCGTAACAGCCGAGCCAGCATGGGAACCGTCCGGAGCAGGGGAGCGAGCGGGGGCAAGATGCAGGCTGGAAACCCGGAGCGGAAGGGGGAAGGGGCCAGGGCCCGGCTTTCCGCCGCGCCCTGGTTCACAGCTTACTCCTCACTTCTTCACCTCTTCACTTCTTCACTTCTTCACTTCTTCACCTCTTCACCTCTTCACCTCTTCACCTCTTCACCTCTTCATCAGCCACCGGTCCAGATAATCCTCGGTCACCTGCTGGATCAGCCGGAAACTCTGGCCGTTGTAGGCCGCGCCGTGCCGGCCGGGCGGGTAGATCCGGAGATCCGCGTCCACGCCGGCGTTGGTCAGCGCGGTGAGCATCGCCATGGTGTTCTGCGGGTGGACGTTGTCGTCCATCATCGAATGGATGATGAGCAGGTGCCCCTTGATGTTCTTCACGTGGGTGAGCACGGAACTGCTGTCGTAGCCGGCGGCGTTGTCGGGCAGGAGTCCCAGATACCGCTCGGTGTAGATGGTATCGTAGTAGCGCCAGTCGCTCACGGCGGAGTTGGCGATACCGACCGAGAAGACATCGGGATGGAGCGCCATGGCGTAGAGCACGCTGTATCCGCCGTAACTGGTCCCCATGATGGCGACACGGGTGGCGTCGGCCCAGGGGTGGCCGGTGAGGTACCGGGCGGCCTCGGCGAAGTCGTTGGTTTCCCAGCGGCCAAGCCTTCCATGGACGACCTTCATGAAGGCGCTGCCGTAGTTGTTGGAGCCCCGGTTGTTGAGGCCGACGACGATGTACCCCTTCTGGGCCAGCCACTGGGTGATCCCGCTGCCGCTGAACTGGTCATAGACCTGCTGCGAGCCGGGGCCGCCGTAGATCGAGAAGATCACCGGATAGGCCCGGGTGGAATCGAAGTCCGGCGGCTTGACCAGCGATCCGTCGATCCTGACCGAGTCCGAGGTTGTGAAGCTGAAGAGCTCGGTCGGCGAATAGGCATGCGTTTCCAGCCAGCGGGAGGTCGCGGCGTTGTCCTCGATCTTCTGGAGCATTCTCTTCCCGGTGGCCCACATCTCGACCTGCTGCGGCTGGTCGGTGGCCGACCAGCGGTCGATGTAATACATGGTGTTCGGTGACATGTCGATCCGGTGCGTCCCGCGGGTCCGGGTGAGCCGGGTCTTCCGGCTGCCGTCGTACCGGATCGAATAGAGTTGCCGCTGAAGCGGGGAGACTTCGGTCGAACTGTAGTAGATGGTTTTCGACTTCGGGTTGATTCCCTCGATCCGGGTAACGCTCCACGGCCCGCGGGTCACCTGGTTCAGCAGCCGGCCGGAGTAGTCGTAGCGGTAGACGTGCTGCCAGCCGTCCTGGTCCGAAATCCAGAAGAACTCGCGCGTGCTTTCGGGGAACGACATCATGTCCTGGATGCCGGCGTAGAAATCGAAGACGTCGATCCAGCTGTCCGACATCTGCTGCAGGACCAGCCGCCGTCCGCCGTTCCACACGTTGAAGAAGAACAGCTTCATGGTGTTCTGCGCCCGATTGAGCGTCATGACGGCCAGAGTGTCCGGGCTGCTGGTCCAGTAGATCCGGGGGATGTAGGTGTCGGGGGCTTCTCCGGTGTCGAGCCACTGCTTGCGGCCGGTACCGACTTCCAGAACGCCGATCCGTACGTGCGCATTGGAGTCTCCCACCTGCGGGACCCGGATGCTGTCCAGCGACGTGTGCCAGCCGGAATAGTCGGTCAGGTTGAAGACCGGTTCCGGGCTCTCGTCCACCTGCCAGAAGGCGATATGCCGGCTGTCGGGAGACCAGTTCCAGGCCTGGGCCATTCCGAACTCCTCCTCGTAGACCCAGTCGAACCGGCCGTTGTGCTTGAGCCAGGTCGCATCGTTCGTGAGCCGGGTCTCCTGCTCCCGGGCCAGGTTGTAGACGTAGAGATCGCCGCCGCGCTCATATCCCAGCATGGCGCCGTCCGGGGAGAGTTCTCCGGTCTGGGCACCCTCCGCCGCCAGTTGCAGCGTCTTCCGGGCCAGGGAATAGACGTAGAAGTCCGATGTACCGGACCGGCGGTAGATCCGCTTGAAGTGGGTCTGGAAAATCAGGTGTTCGGAGTCCTTTGACCACTGGAACGACTGATACGTGAACGCCTCGTCGGTGCCGGGGAAGGTCAGGCCGGCGGCGCGGAAGAGCAGCGTGTCCTTGCCGGTCGCCGGGTCGGCCCCGCGGATTTCCTCACCCGAGTCTCCCCGGGCAATGAACGAATACCGGCGGCCGCCGTCGATCCAGTTGACGTTGCGGGGGCCGGAACGACCGGAGAGAATCCCGGACGCCTGGAGCGCCTCGGTCACGGAGCGGAACCGGGTCTTCTCCTGCGCCCGGGCGGATAGCGGCAGCAACAGGAAGGCCAGGGCCAGGAGGATCAGGGTCTTGGTACGCATGCTGGTGGGCATTGTCTGGAAGCGAGGGTCGGTGGCCCGCCGGGTGGGTCTGGCGGTGACGGAAGTGGGCTGCTCTAGAACCCGGTGGAATGTAACCACGGAGGAGGCGGGACCGGCAGAGGAACCGGGAGAACATGCGGCGCCGGCAGGATCGTGCGGCAGGGAAGGCCGTCTCGGCGGAGCGGCGGCACGAAGCGCGCTCCAGCCGCCGCCTTTCCTTGTTCCATCAGTCGCTCATTCCTCGTGCTTCACCGTCCGGCCCACGAGGATCGTGATGTTGTCGCTGCCGCCGCCGTCGAGGGCATCCTGAAGCAGCTGCTCGCAGGCTTCCCTGGCGGAGGTCATGTTCATGAGTCGGTCCCGGATCTGATCGTCGGACACGTGCTTGGTCAGCCCATCGCTGCAGAGGAGGCCGACGTCACCCCAGTTCTGTTCGACCCGCGCGACCACCGGTGCCGCCTGCCGGCCGCCGATCGCGCTGGAGAGAATGTGGTTCCAGCGCGAGTTCCGGGCCTCGGTGCGTTCCAGGATCCCGAGGTCGGTCAGTTCCTGGGCCATGGTCTGGTCCCGGCTGATCTGGTTCAGATGGCCGTTGCGCAGAAGGTAGAACCGGCTGTCGCCGACCTGGAGCAGGTACGCCCGGGGCCACACGCCGAGCCACAGGGTGAGCGTGGTCGCCATGCCGGTGAGGTCGGGATCCTTCTCGGCCTGCTCCAGCAGCTCGGCATGGCACTCCATCGCCGCTTCCTGCAGTTCTTCCAGGAAGGACTGATCCCGGGCGTCGGCCGAGTAGTAGGCCTCCATACTGTGGGCCACGTAGCCGGTGACGGCCTGAACCGCGAGCCGGCTTGCCACCTCGCCCCCGGTCCCGCCGCCCACCCCGTCGGCCACCATGGCCAGCCACGCGATCCGCTCACCCTTGGTCGGCAGGATCTTCGGATCCGGCAGGCTGGTGCGGTGCACGTCCATCGATTTGCGGAGCGACGCGATCAGGAAGTGGTCCTGATTGCTCTTCCGGATCAGCCCCTGGTGGGTCAGGCCATAGCCATCCACCTCGGCATCAGTCGGCTTGCGGTTGGCCGGGCTGCTGGTGCGACCGCTGAATCGTGAAGTTGGCACGGGGAATGGGTGTCAGGTTCAACGACATCCGCCGGTCAGGTGAACCGTACGGACATATTACCGACATATGTGGAAAGGGGTCCACCGCGGTACCAGGCGGGAACCGCCAGGACCGGTGCCCCCCGGCCGTCTCTCACAAAGTATGGTCCCCGGCTGCCCGTTGCGCCAGACCAGCCGGGGTCCGTTACACCCTCTCCCTATCTCGGGCCGAGCCAGGCTTCCCGGAACCGCGTGATGGAATCGGTCAGGGGGAGCCCGGCCGCCTCGTACGTCACCAGCTCGAGGCGGGGATCAGGGTCCACGGTCAGGCGGGCGGTCCGAGTCTCCCCGCGCGATTCATACTGAACTTCGAGAACGTCGCCGGGAACGTGGGCGTCTTTCACTGCACCCCAGGCGCTGTCCGAGGTGAGAGGCCGCCCGTCGAGGGTGGTAATCAGGTCACCCCGGTCGAGCCCGGCCCGGTAGAGCGGAGAGCCGATCTGGGTCGTCCCCAGGATGGTCGCTCCACGCTGGTCATAGTCCAGCTGGATCAGGCCGAGGAAAGCCTTTCCCGGATTGGCCGGTCGGAGCAGCAGGCCGGCCTGAGCCAGCAGGGGCTGGAAGTCCGGCACGTCGTGCCCGCGGACATATCGGGTGAAGAAGTCACGGGCAAAGGCCGGATCCGCCGTCACCTCGCCCAGAGTGCGCTCGATGTCGTCCAGGGTGTAGGAGACCTCCGTTCTGCCGTACTTCTGCCACATCCGCCGCATGAGGTCGTCCAGGGTCCTGCCGTAGCGCTGGCGCAGGGTCAGGTCGAGGCCGGCCCCGACCACCGACCCCCAGGTATAGTAGGAAATGAACGTGTTGTTGCGGTTGGTCGGATCGATCGACGTGGCCGCATCGACGAACGGGGCCTGCATGCTCATCTCCGCCGGGCTGAAGAACTGCCGCGCCGGCGAGTTGAGGACAAAGCTGATGGGGAAGCCGAGGTTGCGGGCGAACTCGTCCATCGTGGTGATGCCGGCCCGTTTGAGCAGCAGCGGGCCGTAATAGCTGGTGAAACCCTCCGCGAACCAGAGGGCGTCGGACATGTTCGCCCGGGTAAAGTCGAACGGTTCCAGGCCTCGGGGACGGATCCGCTCGACGTTCCAGCTGTGGAAGAACTCGTGGGATACCGTGCCGATGAGCCCGTGGGCGGCCTGGGCCAGCGACGCGGTGGAGGTCAGGATGGTGGAGTTGCGGTGCTCCATGCCGTCGCCCGAGGCCCAGGGCAGGTAGTCGGCGATGAAGGTATAGTACCCGACATCATACTGCGGCGTCTCGCCGTAGACCGCGATCTCCTGGGCCACGACCTTCTTCGCCATTTCGGCGTAGTCGTCCGCTTCCTGCGCGGTCCCCGTGTGATGGATCGCCATCCGGATCGGCCAGGTGCGTCCGTTGCTGGTCACGGTCCACTCGCGCAGCATGAAATCCGACAGCTCGGTGGGGCTGTCCATGAAGTACTGCAGGCCGGGGGCGGTGAAGGTAGTCGAGTCGGCGGTGGGGAAGAGCTGGGTCGCGATGTTCCACCCGGATCCTTCCGGCGGGTGAAACGTGATCCGGATCGGGCGCGTGTCCATGCCCCGTGCCCACATGAAGACGGCCGGCATGTTGAGGTGGGCATGAGTCCGGTCGATCTGGGCGTAGGTCCCGTCGCCCCGGTCCGCGAACAGGGTGTAGCTCACCTTCACGGTGCCGTCGTGGCCGCTGACGTCCCACTGGTAGGGATCGGGCCGGGTGGGAGTGAGCACCCGGCCGTGGCCGTCCCGCACCTCGACCGCGTACACGTTCTTGGCAAACTCGTGCAGGGCGTACCGCCCGGGCGAGGACCGGCTCATCCGGAGCGCGACCGGCCCGCGATCGAGGCCGGCAAGTGTCAGCGTGACCTGAGCCTCATGATGGGCGGCATTGGGGAAAGAGATGTCGTAGGCTACCGTCTGGGCGTGGGCCGGGCTCACGGCCGGGAGGGCCAGGAGCACGGCGGCCAGGGCGGCCGTGACGGTCTGAGCTTGCGGGGTCGGATGCGCGTTGGTCATGGAGATCGTGTGGGAGGAGTGCGGTGGGTAGTGGGGCTGCGTATGGTCCATGAGACGGGGGTTCCGGCCCGCAGGTTTCTCGCCGCGGGTGCCACCGGCGCGCGGGGTCACGGAGACAGCTGCGCCAGGTGGTCGTCGTCCAGCCGTCCCATTTCGAAGAGCCCGACCCCGGCGGCACCCGCCGCCAGGGAAATCCTGACCGCCTCCGAGAGCTCCGCGGGGGCAAGATCGGGCAGGTACACGCCGGCGTGAAGCGGGATGCGACCGCCGAGGGCCAGGATGTCTTCGCGGGCCGCGGTGCCGATCCAGCTCACCGGCTCCAGGTAGAACCGGTGATAGAGCATCGGGAAGACCCGGTCCAGCGGCCACTCATCCCACGCCTGGCGGACGAGCCGCTGGGCGATTTCGGGAGTGGGGAATACCGCGGCCGAGATTTCCTTGCCTCGGTTACGGACGGCGCTCCAGAGCACGCGCACCACACCGGTGACGCTGTCCCAGCGGAAGCGTCGCCATGCTTCATCCGTGGCGGGGTCGGGCAAGGCCATTGGGTCCACGCCCCGTTGCGCCTTGAACTGCTGCCGGCAGACGTCGCAGTAGCAGAAATCGTATTCGGGGTACTCCCGGTCCTGAATCAGGCTGTATTTCTCCCACAGCCCGCGTGGCAGAATCACGTCGGGGTGCCGGATGTAGTCCAGATGTACGCCGTCGACCTCCGGGTGCGAGGCGATTTCATCGACCTGTCGCCGGAGATACTCGCGCACCGGTGCCCGGCTGGGACAGAACCACTGGTAGTATCCCACATAGGGCGGTTTGTCGAGCGAAGAATCTCCGTTGCGGCTGACGCTGAACCACTCGGGGCGATTGGCCCTGGCCCAGGCGTCGCCGCTGCGGTTCAGGGTCCAGATCCAGCGATGGAAGCGGAGCCCTTCCCCGTGTGCCGCCCGCGCCAGCAGGTCGAGGTCCCCGCCACCCACCAGCACACCGGTGATGCCGGCCCGGCGGAGACGGCCGAATTTCCGCTGCCAGCCGGCGATCGAGCCGTCTCCGCCACCGTGGACCCATACCCAGTGCGCTCCGCCCGGGGCCGGCGTCGACCGCCGTTGCAGCAGCGGAAACGCGGCCAGCGCCGAAACGGCAGCTACGAAGGATCGTCGCTTCACCCGGGCTCCCGGGTTTTGACCTCTGTCCTTCTCTCTTCCGCTTCCTCAGTCTTCCTTCTCACCCTCCCGTCCTCCCTGATTCCCAGTGCCCCGATCCAGGCCGCGTATCCATCGTCGTCCAGTTGCAGCTGAAGTCCCGCCGGCATATCCGAAAGCCCCAACCGGTCCCTGTCATCCGTGTAGCGGCCGTACCGGTCGTGGTACGCCCGCTCGGCGTAGTAGACCCGCCGGAGTGCCCAGCGAACCGGCTCATCGGGAGACGGGTGAAAGATGCCGCCTGAGCCGGATGCGAATTCCACCACACCCCACATCTCCGGCATGTGCATGTTTACCGCGTACTGGGGTGACCAGACCCAGTTGGCCTCCGGGAGCGGCCGGTTCGTCTTGCGGTCCAGCCGCCGGGTGTACCGGCCGTCCACGGTGTCGAGGGTCCATTCGACCCGGGAGAAGTTGATCCTCCAGTGCGCGCCCGGCTCCGGCGGGTTCTCTCCCAGGCCCCGCCAGGGCAGAGCCAGCTCGACCGACCAGCCGCGGTCCCCGTCGGACGGGTCGTTGATCGAGCCCTCCAGGTGCACGGCCGACCTCAATCCCCGGATGTCCCACTCGTTGACCGCCGGTCCGCCATCGCGGTAGGGCCTTTCCAGCAGGAGGTCCCAGACCGTGCCGAGGGCGTTGATCTCGAGTTCGTAGTAGTGGTGGGTGTCCGCGTCGGGGTCGAGGAAGACTTCGAAATCGTTATTGAGAAAGATTATGGTGTCCCGCTGGGTAAGAGTCCCCCAGAGATCGGGCTCCTCCATCATCGCCGCGATGTACAGGGCACTGTCGTCCCAGGCCATTCTTACACGGGTGTCCAGGCCGGGAGCCGGACGGCGCCGGCCCTCGATGTCGACGAAGTGCTCGCTCCAGGGCGCGGTCTGCCAGATCGCATCGTCGAGCCGGCCGTCGATCACCGGAGGAACAGCCGCCTTCGGCGCAACGTAACGCCGTACCGCGGGCGCATCCACGGGAATCGGATCCGGCACGACACGAGACCCCGCCGTCTCCAGGGGGGCCCGGGAGCAGGCGGCCTGGGCGGCCGCGACGGCCGCGACGGCCAGGACGGCCAGGACGGCCAGGGATGGCAGTTGAGGCCCGCGCATCAGAACCGGGAGCCCCGGATCCAGAGATCACTCCGGGCCCAGGCGGCCTCGAAGCGGCGGTGGGTATCGGCGGCTTCATCCAGCCTGCCCTGCGCCCGCAATGCCGCCTCCAGTCCGAAGAGCGACCAGCCGTTGGCGGGGTGGTCCCGCAGTTCGTCGCGGTATACCGCTTCGGCCCGTGCCGCATCGCCCGACTTCAGCAGCACCGCGCCGAGCACATGCCGCACCGGGATCATCCAGGGTTCCGGTTCATCGTAGTCCAGGCTGTCCTCGTGGGGCAGGGCGGCCTGCAGGGCCAGGATGGCTTCCTCCGGGTGTCCCCGGGCAGCGTAGAGTTCACCGGCCAGGATTCCACGGCCGAGTGCGAGCAGATCCGCGCGCTTGTGGCCGCGGAAGGTGGCGGAATCGCCGGTGGCGGCGATCAGGCTGTCGAGGGCGGCCAGCTCCGCTTCGGCGCGTGCCATGCTGTCCCCCCGGATCCAGGCGACTCCCCGGGCGAACCGCCGCACGCCCAGGTGCAGCGAGTCGGCCGGGTCGCCGGTCTGTTCCCTCAGTTCCTCCCACCGGCCGAAACGCGCCAGGGCCATGTCCGGATAGAACGCCGCCGCGGGGGAGATGCGCGCCAGGTCACGCGCCGCCTGGATGGCGATGGCGCTCTGGCCGTCCATCGTGGCGGCGAACAGCAGCATGTGGAGGTTGTGCGTGGGATAGATTCCGGGTGGCCCGCCGAACGCCGCCTGCTGGTCGACGTGCCAGGCGGCCAGGTTGGTGCGCACGCCGTCTCCGTAGCGGCCGATCCGCATGTACGTGTGCGAGGGCATGTGCTGAATGTGGCTGGCTCCCGGAATCTGGGCCGCCAGACGATCGGCGCAGAGGGCGGCGCGCCCGGGGTCGGCCGAGGCTTCCGTCGCGTGAATATAGAGATGACAGGCGCCGGGATGAGAGATGTCCCGGGCCAGCACGCTCTCCAGCACCGAGAGCACTTCTTCCGTTCCCGGCCTGGGCTTCCCGTCCCGGGTCCACTGGTCCCACGGCCGGAGGACCATCAGAGCTTCGGCGAAGAGCGTCGCCGCATCCAGATCATCGGGGAAACGATGGACGACGCCGCGCATGGCGCCGGCGTAGGCCGAATCCAGACGCGCACGGGACTTCTCGTCCGGTATCCGGACATACCGTGCCGCCATGGCGTCAATCAACGCCCGTTCGGCCGGCGTGGCGCGCTTCCCGTATCGAACGGCTTCCCGGACGGCCGTCCAGGCTTCGACTCCGGACGCCGAGTCCATGGTCGCGTTGATGTAAGGCCCCATGGCCCACGCGACTCCCCACCAGCACATGGCACAGGTGGAGTCCTGCCGGATGGCCTCCCGGAACGACCGGATCGCTTCCGGATGCCCGAACCCGTACGTCAGTCTCAGCCCCTGGTCGAAATACTGCTGGGCCAGAGCGGACGACGTGGTCACGGCCCGGTGCTGCCGGCCCAGGTTCGCATACAGCGGTACCGGATCCGCGTCCGCCGCGCGGTCGGCGTGGTGATGCTGGGCGGCCAGGGGAGCGGCCAGGAACCCGAGAAGGAAGCAGACGATTCGCATTGGCTCGAGTGTGAGATCTGTGTACGGGTGATGCCGGTCTGGAAACAAGATACCGCCGGGTAAAGCAGACGTGAGAAGGTTATCGATAAATCGCCCCCGGGGGTCCGAACCCGAGGGCGACGATTCGACACTGCTCACTTCGACGTCCGTGTTTCTGTCTTCCTTTCCTACTTCCCGCGCTTCCTGGCCGGAGCCTTGCGCTTGCGCTTCCCCTTGGCAGCCGCGGCTTCCCGCTCGCGCGCCCGACGCCGGCGGGTCCGCAATGCCTTGCGGGCCGCCTCGCGGCGTTTTCTGGTCTCGGCGGCCTTGATGCCCGCCGCGCGACGCTTCTTGGCGAGGGCCGCCTTCTTCGCGGCCGCGGCGCGGCGCCTCCGGGTGGCTGCTGCCTTCTGCGCTGGAGTAGGCATGGATCGCTCCCGTGGTTGGAGGTAGGAAAGACAGTGAGCATAGTTGCGGTTTCGGAGAGATTTCGCAAGTGCTTCGGGAGGTTGCCATTGCCCGACGCCGCGCATCGGCGGCTCCGGACACCATCGAGCGGGCTACAGCGGGACGCCGGGCAAGCCGGCTCGATCGAAGAACCGGTATTGAGGGAAGTCGCAGTGCCGGCGCTGACGGGCCGAGCCGCCGGCGGATCTACTTCCCGTCCGTACCGATGTCTGTGTGAATCCTGGATTGGATCATCCTGCAGAACCCGAGTTCCGCCTCGGCGCGGCTGAGGTTCGTGGTATCGACGATCCGCAGGCGCAGGGCATCGGCCTGGCCCCTGAGGTACGCCGCCCACTCGGCCATCTGCTGTGAGGCGAGTTCAGCCTGGCCCCTGTCGTTCGTGAGGCGGGCTTCGCGCACCGCGCGAGCGCAGTCGATGAGGATGATTTCGCCCCGTTGAACCTCGTAGCGTTCAAATGCCTCATGCAGGACCGAAGGCCGGACCTGGCCGTCCAGTACCATCACGCGGGCGTCATCCGGATTCCGCGCCAGGCGCCGGATCCACTGATCCGTCATTGCCGCCTGCCAGGCCTCTCCCGAGCCGTAGTCTCTCGCCATCTCTTCCGGAGACGGGACGCCGACGGAATCAAAATAGTAGCACTTCACTCCGGGATCCCGCCGGGACTCAAGGGACCGGACCAGGGTGGTCTTTCCGGCTCCGGAGGCTCCGGTGACCGTAATGAGCCAGGGTGCAGGGGTGCTCACGGGCGGCGACGCCAGATCACGTATCCGTCTGCCGCCACCAGGAGCGGGATCCACCAGTACTGAACGAGGAGTCGCATTCGATCCGGGGGCTGGAGATGGAAAGAGGAAGCCTCCGGTCCAGA
This sequence comes from Gemmatimonadales bacterium, assembly GCA_050183505.1. Taxonomy (GTDB): domain Bacteria; phylum Gemmatimonadota; class Gemmatimonadetes; order Gemmatimonadales; family GWC2-71-9; genus JBFXBG01. Next base: position 44,012 of record JBFXBG010000009.1, read on the forward strand.
ATGGTATGAGGGATGTACTTCGCGCAATGGCTCACGGGTCGGACGCCGCTTCGGCCCGCTTCATGAGCTCGGTGACCAGGCTCCTCAGACCGCCAATCGACGCAGGAGTGGGCTCCGAGGATGACATCTCCCAACGGGCGTCCTCCGCAGCAACCGGCTCATCCGCCTCACTCACCCAGCAGGTGCCTCGGAAGGTACCGTCGGACTCGAAGCGTCCGCTGATGCTCTCGAACCGCAGTCGGACGGGTGGCGCGTCCGGGCCGGGATTCGGGGGGAGAGGCGGGACCCGGAACATCACCATGTCGGACGCGCCGATCGCCCGGCCATCGGCATCCAGGAGCACGGTAATCGTCCGCCGGCCCGCATGACCGGCAGATTGATCCAGGACAAGCTGCTCCCAGCCCGCGATGGCGCTGCCTTCGGGCCGTGCCAGCACCGCTGCCGGCGCGACGGCGGAGCGTTCAGGCACCGATCCGTTCGGAGCCGGGCCGAGCAGGCGGTGCCATGGTGGGTGAGACATCCGGGCAGCTCAGGAGGTGGCGATCAGGACAGCTTCGGCGATTCGGGAATGCCGGTGTCGTGTCCGGCGGCTCCCCGGGTCGCGGCTCTCTAGGGAGCGGCCGGAACCAGGTCGGCAGTCAACGTCACCTGGTTCACATGACACTCTCCGCGGGTGAGCCGGATACCAGCCCGGGACCAGGCCGAATATCCGGGATGGGTGACGAGGACGGTGTAGGTTCCGGGGCGTTCATCGGCGCCGGCGCGGCTCACCATCTCGCTCCCGTCGAACCCGTATGGGTGGAGCGGGTCGTTCAGGGCACCGTCGATCGCGTAGCCGGAAGCGCCGGCCGCCAGCGGAGTGCCGGTGGCCGAGTCCCGGATCACGACGATGATCCCGGGCTGGATGCTGGCATCACAGGCGCCGCCGAAGCCGTCCCGGCAGCCGCTGGTGACGATCAACAGCAGGCAGGCGGTACGTCGGAGAGAATTATGCATGGGGAATCAGACCCCGGAAGGGCGGTCAGAGTCACACAGCCGGCACGTGATGCGCCGGCGAACGGGGCCGGGGGCCGGTACGCTGGCGAGCCGCAAGATCGTCCCCTCCGGGTCTCCGCGTGACGGTCACGGAGCAGGCGATCAATCCATGCCGCGCGTGGCCGGTTCCTGTTCGCCGATATCCTCATTCCACAGCTCCGGCGCTGCCCGGATGAAATCCTGCATCAGGCGGCGGCACTCCGGATCGTCCATGATGACGAGCTCCACCCCACGCGACCTGAGATAGTCCTCGGGTCCGCGGAACGTCCGGTTTTCTCCCGCGATGACCCGTGGAATCCGGTAGAGCAACACCGTGCCGCTGCACATGTCGCAGGGAGAGAGCGTGGAGTAGAGAGTCGCGCGGCGGTAGTCGGAGGCCTTGAGCCTCCCGGCATTCTCGAGGCAGTCCATCTCGGCATGCAGCACGGCGCTGCGCCGCTGCACCCGGCGGTTGTGTCCCCGCCCGACGATCCGGCCGTCGATCACCAATACCGAACCGATGGGAATCCCGCCCTCGGCGCGGCCCTTCCGGGCTTCTTCGATGGCTGCTTCGAGGAAAGGATCCATGCAGGGCAAGGCACGGGTCAGGGAGAGCCCCCGGCGCGGAGCCGGGAACGCGGTGAATCAGAGATCCTTCCGATACAGCACGGCCCGCTCGACCTCGGTGAACCCGAGCCGTTCATGCGCCCGCTGGGAAACAGTATTCTCCAGCCCGGTATCCGAGGCAAGCTCCTGGTAGCCGTTGGCCCGGGCCCACCCCTCGACCCCCCGGACGAGCGCGCTGCCGATGCCCCGGTGCCGGACGTCGGGATCGACATACCAGCCTTCAAGATATGCTACCGGCGAGGTCAGGCAGCCGTCCGCCCAGGAGCGTGCCCCCGCCTCGGCGAAGCCGCACAGGCCGGCCGATTCGCGCACCGCGACCAGCACGGCCCCATCGGTCCGCGACAGCCAGGCTCGCATGTCGGCTTCGGTCTGGTCGGGCCACAGGGCGGTCCTCATGCGGCGCCACTCCGGGTAGTCTGCGGGCGTGTAGAGGCGGATGCTCGGGTCGGGCATGATGGGTGCTGTGGTTTTCCGGGTTGATCAGGAGCCCGCGACGGCAACCTCCGGAGGCTGACGACGCCGGGACCGGAACATCTGTACGATGACGAGGAGCCACCACACTCCGGTCACGGGTCCGAGATCGACCAGGCCGGATTCGGCCGGGACGTAGGGAAAGCTCGCCAGGTTCAGGATCAGCAGGCCCGCCCCGCTGACGATCCCGAGTATTCCGATGAGCCGGCCGAAGTCCCGGTGGCGAAACATCGCCGCCGCCAGAATGATCACACCGATACAATAGAATATGTCGAACGTCACATCGATACCGAGCTGAACCAGATTGACCCCGCGGTAGATCAGGCCGAGCGTCTGAGCGGCCGCCGCATCGGGGGCGGCAGCCCGGAGATCGCGGAGCTGCATCGCGACCGTCTGCTGTACCACGATCATGAGTGTGAACAGCGCAAACGCCGTGACCAGAAAGGTCCGGCAGAGTCGTGTCACCGCCGGACCGGTGGTTGGAGCCAGCCGGTCGATGATCTGCAGGATTCCGACGATCGCGCCCGGGCCTATGGCAAACACCAGGACGAGCGTCAGCCGGCCGGTGTCCGTTACCAGCCCCGTCGCGGTTGTCAGGTAGACAAGCAGAATCAGGACGCCGGCTGCGGCGATCCAGCGCTCGGTCGTGTTCATGGCAGCCTCCCTGGACCTGTCGCCGGGCGGGGACGCCCGGACCAGATCACCCTACTCCAGTTTCACGCGCAAGGTGTCAGCGCGGGAACCGCTGCCAGGCCAATTGACGATGTGGTGTGTCCGCTTTGCTGGGGCGGCCGATCGAGGGCCCGGCCGTCAGCCGGCGACCGGGATACTCATCTCGGCCGACACCGGGTCCGCCACTCGCGCGGGAACCGGATCCGTCCGGCCATACCGCTTGAGGGTGCGGAGATGGGAGCGAACCGAGCTCCTGAAGGTCGGGTGGGAATGGTAGGGCAGATTGTACTCGCCGGCGAGCTGCCGGACGATCCGGCTTACCTCGGGATAGTGTACGCTGCAGACCCGGGGGAACAGGTGATGTTCGACCTGGTAATTCAATCCCCCGACGTACCAGCCAAGCAGCCTGTTCGAGGGCGCGAAGTTGGCCGTGGTTTCCATTTCATGCGCCGCCCAGTGCCGCGGCATGGCCCCGACTTCGTCCGGCTCGGGGTGGGCCGTCTCTTCGACCACGTGGGCCAGCTGGAAGACGATGCCCAGGGTGGTACCGGCCACCAGGTGGGCCACCAGCATCCCGGCGGCAATCTGCCAGACCGGCCGCTGAATGACGATGAACGGAATCACGACCGACCACCCGTAGTAGACCAGCTTCCCGGCGATGAGCCCGGCCACGTCCGAGGCCTTGTGCTTCCGGTTGGCGTAGGGCCCCAGATCCCGGCGGAACAACTGCTGATAGTCCTTGACGAAGACCCAGAACAGGGTCGTCATGGCATAGAGCAGGAACGCGTAATAGTGCTGGTAACGGTGATACCACCGCCGCGGCGCGTGAGGGGAAAGCCGGAGCAGGGGGGACACCGACAGGTCTTCGTCGGTCCCGTGAATGTTGGTGTAGGTGTGGTGAATGATGTTGTGCGTGATCTTCCACATGTAGCTGCTGCCGCCGATCAGATCGAGGCAGAAACCCAGCACCCGGTTGACCCGGGGAGACTTCGAATAGGCGCCGTGCAGGGCGTCATGGGCCACGGCGAAGCCGGTGCCGGCCATGCCGATTCCGATCACCACACAGAGCCCCAGCATGACCGGCCCGCTCAGCGCGCCGCTCAGAATAAGGCCGTAGGGCACGAAAATGAGCGAGAGCATCACGACACTCTTGACCACCATGCCCGAGTCGGCGTGGGGAGAGAGTCTCCGTTCCTGGAAGTAGCGATTAACCGCGGCCTTCACATCAACAAGGAAGGCGCCGCCCTGGTCGGGCGGGAACGTCGGGTGACAGGTCATGTCGCTTCCGGAGAACGCCAGAGTGTCAAGATGCCGCCCGGTCCTCCGGGCGGCAAAGGGATACCGACAATCTAATGGGCGGGACCGTCCGGCGCGAGACGACATCCGACGGATCGCAACGGAAATCGTTGTAATGAAATGATATAGAAGATCTCGGCAAGACCGTACCACGCCGGCTGGGGAGTTCCACCCAGCCCTTCTCTGCCCCGGGCTCCGGCCCGGGTGGGGGGACTCCGGACGGAGGTGATCGCGGCCCCCGGAGCGTTCCATACCGTTCAGTTCTCCCGCTTCACCGTATCGTCCCGACATACAGGCCGCGGTCGCCCGGGCCGTCCGGCCGGTACCGGGCTTCCAGGCCGGCGGCCCGGAAGCAGGCCAGCATCTCTTCCCGGGTGAGCAGGCCGAGCTCGTGGATTTCCCGCTCCCGGACGATGCCCTGGCCGGGCCGGCCGACCAGGTATTCAAAGGTGAGACGGGACACCCGGCCTCGAACCTCCGAGTGGCTCATCCGGCACACGGACACCTCGGCGCTCTCGGCCAGCTTGGTGTAGACCCGTCCGGCATGGAAGTCGGCGGGTTCCATCCAGGGCTCGACCAGAACCACGCCGCCGGGCCGGAGATGCCGGCCGAAGCAGGCAAGTGCGGCGGTCGTCCGTTCCGGCGTGACCAGATATCCGATCGAGCTGAACAGCGACAGGACGACGTCGTACCGGGTACCCAGGTCGACCGCAGCCATGTCGGCGACGGAGAATCGTCCGGACGGGACTTTTCTTCCGGCGATCTCCACGAACGCCGGTTCGACGTCGAACCCGTCTACGGTGTAGCCGTGGTCCTCGACCAGGAATCTCGCGTGCTCGCCGGTCCCGCATCCGGCATCGAGAATGGAACGACCCGTGGGGTGGAGTTCCCGGATGAGCCCGGCGACGATCCGGGCTTCGGCCCGGTAGTCCTTGAACTGCCGGTAGATGAGATCGTACAGGTCGGCCGTGCGGGTGAACATCGGGAGGGCAGGAAAGGGGTGAGAGTCGAAGTTGGCAGGGAACCGGTCCGCGGCTGGGGAGGAGCTTCCGGGCGTTTCCGTCATTCCTCACCCGCCGGACTTCCCTCCCTCCTCGGAGCCCAGGCGCGCCATGCGGGCGCGGAGATCCTTCACCACCGGCTGCAGGACCGGGTCGGCGTTCTTCCAGAGCGACACCAGTTCCCCGTAGTACTTCAGGGCCGCACCGCGGTTGCCTCGAGCCTCGTTGATCTCACCCAGGCGACGGAGAACCCTGGCGCGATCCCTCGCGTCCCTGGCGAGCCTCCGGACGGCCGGCGTCTCCAGGAACGCCCGGTAGGCCGCGACGGCGGAATCGATTTCTCCGGCGTGTTCCCACGCGCTGCCGATCTCGGGGTAGTAACAATCCGCGCAGTCGTTCATGGCGCGCCGGTACAGAGGCACGGCTTCGTGCGGACGCCCCTCGGCGACCGCCAGCGTCGCTTCGATTTCGGCGTCGTCTCCGTTGTGATACCGTTTGATATCGGCGCTGTCCGCGTTGGCCTGGAACTGCTGGACGAGCTGGCGGGCCCGCCCGGGGTTCCCGAGCTTGGCGAAGATCTCGGCCGCCGGGAGGTACGAGCGGTCCTTCGCCGGCACATCGGGATCCGCCGCATGCCGCCGCCAGATATCTTCCGCCAGGTCCAGGGCGTTCGGCGGGATGGCATCGAGCTGGATCTCCCAGTCCAGCCGGTTGGCGTCGTCGGTGACCTTCTCGCCGCGAGCCGACGGGGACCGGCCCCCGATCGCCGCATAGAGCTGGCGTGCCTGCCGGAAGTAACGCAGCCCGGTCTCCAGCTCCCCCCGCAGCATCGCGAGTTGCGCCTGCATGATGACGGTCTGGCCCTCCCACACCGTTCCGCGCGGCTGGGAAATCCGGGCCATTCCCAGCAGAGAGTCCACCGCCGCGTAGTCCGGCTTTGCGGCGGCGACATTCACGGACATGGAAGGGATATAGGGCGTATCGGGGAACGTGTCGGTCAGCAGGCGGAGCGTGGATTCCGCCGCCGCGATCCTCCCCTGGGAGATCTGGGCGCTGATCAGGTTGGCGTAGGAGTAGGTGCCGGACCCGTTCCGTACGACCCGCCGCTCCACTTCCTCCGCCTCCGCGTACCGGCCGATCCGGAGGTAGCTGAGTCCGATGTTGTTGAGCGCGGTTGCGTCGTCCGGGTACTTCTCCAGCAGGGTGCGGTAGCTGTCGATCTGTTTCTGATTGTCCGGATTGGCATAGGTGTAGTACATCGCCTCCACCAGCAGGCGCTCGCGTTCCCCCAGCCGTTCCCGTTCACTCCAGGCCTTCCGCGCGGCCGTGTCGGCCAGGGCGCCTTGTCCGTTGTTGCTGGCAAAGGCGGACATCCGACGCCAGGCCATGGCGAAGGTCGAATCCCGTGCGACCGCCTGCCGGAGCAGCGCGATCGACCGGCCGAAGTCGCCTTCCCGACCGGCCCGGCTGGCGGCGGTGTAGAGCCGCAGCGCGTCGATCGAACGGGTGGTGACCGACTCCAGGGGCGGGTCCGCCCGCAGATCCCGGAGCGACTCCCCGATCTTCTCCCGCAACTGGGCCGAGAGCCGGTCCACCGCCTGGACAATCTCATCGGGACCGCCGGCCGTCTCCCGGGCGGCGAACAGGGCGTCGCCGCTCCCGGCCGCTACCAGTCTGGCCGCCACGACATACCCGCTGCCGAGGGTGCGGATCTCGCCGGCCAGATACGCCTTCAACCCCTGGCGCTCGGCGATCTCCCGGGCCAGGTCGATGGTGACCACCGTGTCCCGCTCCCGTCCCATCCGCCGGAGCACCTCGTCCACCTGCACCGGCTCCAGCAGGTTCACCGTTCTCGACTGGGAGAGATCGATTCGGAACAGCTCGGTCACCGTCTCCGCCAGAGAGGAATCCGGAGAGTAGTTCTCGAAGTCGGCGATGAGAATCCGGTCTTTGCCGCTCAGTGCCCCCGAGGCCAGCAGGGTACCCGCCGGCCCGATGCCCAGGAGCCGCATCGCCATGAACCCGGCCACCGCGAGCGTGAGTGTCCCGAACGCGATCCATCCGCCAAGGATGGCGCGCCGCCAGGTGAACCAGGCGCGGAGCCCGCCGGAGGGATGGTGCACCACCCCGGTCATGGTTGCCCGCGCGCGGGCGCGCTCCACCCGGGAGGTGGCCAGCATGATCGGGAGGCCGACGGCCATCAGGGCCGCCGCTCCGGGCAGCACCCAATCGGGCAGTCCCAGCTGGATCATCAGGAAATACACCATGCCCAGCACGGCCACCGCGGCGAGCAGGAACAGGCCCGCGACCCGCAGAGGATGGCTCCGCCGGAGCGCGGTTTGGGCGCTTACCGCACCGACCGGAGCCGTCTGGGTCGGGGTCATGCCTCCAGTCGGGGTAATCACCCCCGAGAGGGCCTGCATCAGCTCATCCGCGGATTGCCAGCGGTCGGCTGGACGCTTCTCCAGGCAGCGCATGACCAGGCCCTCCATGACCGGAGGGACCGCGGCGCGCCGCTGGGTCACCGGCAGGGGGGCCTGGGTCACGTGGGCGGCCAGGACGGACTGCGGTGTCGGGCCGGTAAAGGGAGGCTGTCCGGTCAGAATCTCGTAGGCCAGCGCACCGACCGCATAGATGTCCGCCCGGTGGTCGGTATGAGGGTCCGCCGCCGCCTGTTCCGGGGCCATGTAGGCGGGCGTGCCGAGTGCCACGCCCAGGGAGGTAAGCGAACTGCCGCCTTCACCGCTTGAGGCCGTCACCGCCTTCGCCACGCCGAAATCGGTGACCAGCGCGTGGTGGTCGGACAGCATGACGTTGTCGGGTTTGATATCCCGGTGCACCACGCCCCGGCGGTGCGCGGCCGCAAGTGCGTCGACCACGTCGCGCAGAATCCTCGCCGCTTCGGCAATCGGCAGCTCGCCTTCCCGCGCCAGCTTGGTGCGAAGCGATTCGCCGTCGATATACGGCATGACGTAATACAGCAGGTCGGCCGCGGACCCCGCCGTCAGCAGGGGAACGATATGCGGATGCTGGAGCGAGGCCGCGAGCCGGATCTCGCGCTGGAAGCGCTCCTTGTTCACGCCGGCGGACATGTCGGGGGGGAGCACCTTGATGACGACCCGCCGTTCCAGCTCGATCTCCTCGGCCAGGAAGACGCGGCTCATCCCACCGCCGCCCAGCTCCTTCAGGAGCCGGTAGGTCGGTGAGAGTGCTTCCTGAAGGCGGCTGAAGAGATCGGACACCCAGGACTCGTTGAGAGGGGATCACGAGAAGATACCCGCGGCGGGGAGTCCCGTCCAATGCGGGTAAGACACCCGTGACCATGGCCGGGAACGCCGGCGTGGGAAGGCCGATTGGTCGGGGCGCGGCTTCGCCCGGCTTTGTTGCGGGGAAGCGGACCCGCGGAATCTCCGGGTGGTCCCTGCGCTCTTCTCCCTTCTCCCTTCTCCCTTCTCCCTTCTCACTTCTCACTGTCTCCCGATGGGAGGGAGTGAAGCCCTCGCCTTCAGGCGACCCCTTTAGGTTTCAACGTCATGGAGCTTTATCGGACCTCCGCCCACACTCGGTTCGACATCAAGTATCATC
>JBFXBG010000010.1:0-49638 GCA_050183505.1 Gemmatimonadales bacterium
CGAGCATCTGGCAGTGTCGACCACCGCAGGGCGTCGACCAGAGTCGACCGACCACGGCCAGCACGCCTCGACTCGGAGTCGCGGAGTCCGGCATCACAAATGAGAGTTTTTTCCGCATCCTGCTAGGCACTGAGTCGTCGCGGGCACAGCACCCGGTACCTGCCCATTCTTGGCCTTAACTCCCGTCATCAAGCGCGACAGCGGCCGGCTCGTCCCGGAACTGGTGCTGGTACAGCCGCGCATACAGCCCGCCCCGGGCCAGCAGCTCCGCATGGGTACCCTGTTCGACGATCCGGCCATGATCCAGGACGATGAGCCGGTCGGCGCGTCGCACCGTGCTGAGCCGGTGGGCAATGATCAGGGTGGTCCGGTTCACCAGCAGCTTCTCCAGGGCGTCCTCGATCAGCCGCTCACTCTCGTTGTCGAGGCTGCTGGTGGCCTCGTCCAGGATGAGGATCGCCGGGTCCTTCAGGATGGCCCGGGCGATGGCAATCCGCTGCCGCTGGCCGCCCGAAAGCTTCACCCCCCGCTCCCCCACCACGGTGTCATACCGCTGGGGAAGCCGCTCGATGAACTCGTGGGCGTGCGCCGCGCGGGCGGCCGCTTCGATCTCCCCTTCCGAGGCCCCTGGACGGCCGTAGCTGATGTTGTCCCGGACGGTCCCGCTGAACAGGGCCGGCTCCTGTGGAACGACGCCCAGGGTCGCCCTGAGGTCCGCCAGACGCAATTCCCGGAGGTCGCAGCCATCCAGCAGGATCCGGCCCTCCGTCACGTCCCAGAAGCGCGGGATGAGCGAAATGAGCGTGGTCTTGCCGGCCCCCGACGGCCCCACCAGGGCCACGACCTCGCCCGGGGCCTGGTCCAGATGAATGTGCCGGAGTGCCCAGGGGGCATCCGGCCCGCTGGTGTAACGGAAGGATACGTCGTCGAAGGTGAGCCGGCCCCTGACAGGTTGGCTCAGCGTGAGGGGGGCGGGAGGATCGGCAATCGAAGGGGCCGCCTCCAGGATCTCAAAAACCCGCTGGGCCGCGCCGGCGGACTCCTGGTAGGCGCTGAAGAACGACACCAGCGCCCCGACGGCGGCGGCGATGTAGATCGTGTACAGCATGAACTCGACCAGTTTGCCGGCGGTGAGCTCGCCCGAGAGCACCAGCACGCCGCCCTGCCACAGGACGACCACGATGCCGGCGAAGGTCGTGAACGTGATCACCCCGAAGAACACCCCGCGGACCCGGGCGCGCCGGAGGGCGATCTCCACGATGCCGGCCACCCGCGAGGTGTAGCGCCGGCGCTCATGGGGCTCCTGGACATAACTCTGCACCGTCCGGATCTGGCTGAACGCCTCCTCCGCCTGTGCCGTGGCCTCGGCCACCCGGTCCTGCACCCCGACGCTGATCCGCCGCAAGCGCCGGCCGAAGATCATGGCACTGCCGACCACGAAGGGAACCACCAGAAGCGCGGTCAGCGTGAGCTGCGGCTGGGTCAGGGCCAGCAGGGTCACGCCGCCGATGAGTGAGATCACCTGCCGGCTGAATTCGGCGATCTGATGGCTCATGACCCCCTGGAGCTGCCCGATGTCCGCCGTCAGCCGGCTGGTCAGCTCCCCGGTCCGGCGGTCCGCGAAGTACCCCGGCGGCATGTCGAGCAGCTTGGAGAACAGCTCCCGCCGGAGCCCCGCGACGGCCTTTTCACCGGTGGCGCTCAGCAGGTAGGTCTGGATGTAGTTGAGCCCGGCCTGAATCGCGAAGAGGATCAGGAGCCCGACGGCGATCCGGTCCAGCATCCGCCGCCCGCCGGAAACGAACGCCGCGTCGAGCAGGAACCCCACGGCCTTGGGGAACACCAGGCTGATGGCGGAACTCGCCAGCAGGGTGATGCCCGCAACAACCAGTCCCCAGCGGTAGGGCCGGATCCGGGGCCACAACCGGGCAAACTGACGGGGCGAGGGGATCCGGGCGGGAAAGCGGAAGGCCATGGATGAGTGAGAAGTGAGAAGTAAGAAGTAAGAAGGGCGGGGGAGAGAAGGGAAGGGCTGCGAAGCCGGTGCAATTCGGGGTCCACCCCTCTCACTTCTTACTTCTCACTTCTTACTTCTTCAGCACCAGCACCTCGGCCGCGCGGAACGGATTGGGCGTCGGCAGCGCCCGGTCCACACCCATGGCCACGAACAGAAGGAAGAGATACAGGAGAGAGTACTTGTACATCCGCCACGCCGTGGGGGTAACCGTCTCCTCCCGGAGCAGCCGGAAGCAGAACCACAGCAGACGGCCTCCCAGCAACAGGGCCGCCGCCAGATACAGGGTTCCCAGGGTGCCGTCGAGCCAGGGCAACAGGGTCAGCGGCAGCAGCATGATGGTGTAGCCCAGCATCTGGATCTTGGTCTCCCGCTCGCCCCGGACCACCGGGAGCATGGGAATACCCGCCTTGGCGTAGTCCCCCCGCTTGATCAGGGCCAGCGCCCAGAAGTGGGGCGGGGTCCAGTAGAAAATGATGGCGAAGAGATAGACGGCCGTGAGGTCCAGATGCCCGGTCATGGCGGTCCAGCCGACCACCGGCGGGAAGGCACCAGCGGCGCCGCCGATCACGATGTTCTGCGGGCTTGAGCGCTTGAGCCAGATGGTGTAGACGAAGACGTAGAACAGCAGGCCGCCGAGTGCCAGCCAGGCGCTGAGCGGGTTCACCAGGTAGCGGAAGATCGCGAACGCCGCCACACCCTGAACGATGCCGAAGATCAGGACGGCGCCGGGCGTCATGCGGCCCGACGGTAACGGGCGCTCCCGGGTGCGCCCCATCTTGTCGTCGATGTCCCGGTCGAACCACATGTTAATGGTATTGGCCCCGCCGGCCATCAGGTATCCGCCGGCCAGCACCGCCAGCACCAGGCCGAACCCGGGCACGCCCCGGCCGGTGATGAACATCGGGGCCACGGTGGTGACCAGCAGCAGCGAGATGATCCGGGGCTTGGTGAGCGTCACCAGGTCGGCGACGAGCGAGGGCCGCTCCCGGTCCGGAGCCGCCGCAGACGGTGGGACGTCGGCGGCCGGAACCGGTGCGGGGTTATTGCGGTCGAACCATACCAGCAGGACGAGCGAGGCCCACACGGCCGTCCCGACCAGCAGATGCAGAACCCGGAGAGAGGTCGGCAGGAGATGGCTGACCATGGCCCAGGCCACCCCGATCTGGGCCAGCGTGAACAGGAGCACTCCCCAGGCGGAACGCCGGACCATCGGCCGGGCATCCCGCCCTTTCATCGCCGCCATCCACACGGCCAGGCCCAGGAAGGTGAAGGCGGCCACCCGGTGGATCCAGTGAACCAGCACCATCTTGTTGGACGGTGGGACCAGCGTGCCGTTGCAGAGCGGGAAGCCCTGGCAGAGAAGACCGGCATTGTAGTTGGCCACCAGGGCGCCGAGGAGGACGACCCCCAGGCCGAAGGCGGCGAGGAGCACTGACGGGCCGACGGACGGACGGACCGTCTGGCCATCGGACCGTCCGACCGTCGAACCGTTCGCCCGAAGGGCGGCCACCATCAGCACTGCGAGCAGGAGCATCGCATTGCCCAGGTGGGCGATGACCACCTCCGGGGGGAGCTGCAGCTTGACGGTAACGGCGCCGAGGAGAACCTGGATGATGAGCAGGGCAGCGGCGAGGGTGGCCGGGTTTCTGAGGCGGGGCTCGCTGCGGTGCCGCCACCACGCCAGACCCGCCAGGCCCGCGACGAAGATACTGACCAGGGCCGCCACCCATCGGTGCCCGATCTCGATCAGGGTGGGCAGGTCCAGAGGCGGGAACCACTCTCCGTTGCACCTGGGCCAGTGCTCACCGCAGCCCATGCCGCTCCCGGTGATGCGTACGACCCCGCCCAGGACGATGAGGGCGAAGGCCAGGCCGGCGGCGGACCAGGCGAGTCTGCGGAAAAGTACCTGGCGGCCGGGTTCAACGGTCATGCGGGCGAGGCTCCATTACGGATGTATATGTGGAATAACGACTTATGAAAACGAACCGGATGCCGGCCATGGGGCGGACCGGTCAGACCCGGCAGAAAGAACGGCCCGGTGGAACGTCTTGTCAAGCAAGGCGGAAGAGGGCAAGTTGCGAAGGCGCCCGTGTGAGGAATGAGTGGCAAAGGTGCGTCGAAGCACCAGGCGGCTTCCTCGACCTGACCTCCAGTCCCCATCCGGCATCCCGGCCCTCTCACCTCTTACCTCCTACCTCTCACCCAATGTCTCAACCCCGCGATGCCTGGGGCGAGCGATTGCCCCGGAACCTCGGTTTGTGGAGTGCGGTGGCGGTCCTGGTCGGTTCCACGATCGGGAGCGGGATCTTCCGGGTGCCGGCCACCGTTGCGGCCCAGCTTCAGTCGCCCGGACCGGTTCTGCTGGGCTGGGTCCTGGGCGGCGTGCTGGCCCTGTTCGGGGCACTCACTTTCGCGGAGCTGGCCGGGGCGCTGCCGCGCTCGGGCGGCGTATTCGCCTACATCCTCGAAGGGTTCGGCCCCATGCCGGCCTTTCTGTTCGGCTGGACCGAGCTGGCGGTCATCCGGGCCTCGGCCCTGGGGGCCATCGCCACGCTGTTCGCGGAGTACCTGGGGTACTTCATCCACCTGTCCGCCGGCCAGATCCACTTCGTGGCCGCGGGGGCGGTGATCCTGGTGGGACTGTTCAACTATGTGGGGGTCAACACCGCCGCCGTGGTCATGAACATGACCACGGCCGCCAAGTTCGGGGCCCTGGCCCTGCTGGCGCTGCTGGCCTTCGTGGCGGGGGACGGCCACACCGGGAATTTCAGCCCGGTGTTCGCCGGCGGCCTCAATCTGTCGTTTCTCGCCACGGCCCTTATTCCGATCATGTGGACCTATGACGGCTGGGCCGACCTGGCCTTCATGGGGGGAGAGGTCAAGAACCCGCAGAAGACCCTGCCACTGGCGCTCATTCTGGGGACCACGATGATCATCGCGGTCTACCTGCTGCTCAACGTGGCCTACATCTATCTGGTCCCGCTGCCGGAGATGGCGACCTCTCCGCTCATCACCACCACGGCCGCCGAACGGATCCCGCTTCTGGGTGGGGCCGGCACGGCCGTGATCGCGGCGATCGTCATGGTTTCGGCCTTCGGCGGGCTCAACGGCTCGATGATGACCGGTCCCCGGATCTTCTTCGCGATGGCCGACCGGGGACTGTTCTTCCCGGGCATCGCCCGGGTTTCCCCCCGCTTCCAGAGTCCGTCTGTGGCGATCTGGCTGGCGACCACACTCGGCGTCGTCTATGTGATGTTCAACGATTTCGCCCAGCTGGCCGACAAGTTCATTCTGGGGATCTGGCCGTTCTATGCCCTGGCCGTCGGCTCGGTGTTCGTCCTGCGGCGGACCCGGCCGGATCTGGTGCGGCCCTACCGGACCTGGGGCTATCCGGTGGTCCCGATTCTCTTCCTGCTTGCGTCGGTGGCGATGATGGTGAACTCGCTGACGACGAATACGAAGGACACTGCCGTGACACTGGCGATAATTGTTCTGGGTGTGCCGGTTTATTTCGGCTGGCGGGCGTGGCAACGTCGATCCGGTAAAGCCCCGGTCACGGGTCGGTGATTGCCTTGACGAGTCCCGGACCGGCGGTATACTTCCGCCGCACTGGAAATCCCGTCTGCTGCCCCGGTAAACAGGTCGTCGTTCTTGATCCCCTCGAGCCCTCTCCTGGCCGTGGCAGCACCGGTGTTCCAGAGCCATCCCCCTCCAACGCAGTTCGCTATTACTCATGAGGACCCCAGACATGAAGTCCTGCTATCGTAGGCTGATCGGGGCAGGTATCGGCCTGGTGAGTCTCGTCTTCGTGGCGAGTCCGCTCCTGGCTCAGGGCGTTACGACCGCGGCGGTCCAGGGGACGGTGATGTCCCAGGACCGTGCGCCGCTGGCGAACGCCATCGTGACCGTTCTGAACACCTCTACCGGGCAGCGGCTGCAGGCGGTGACCCGCAGCAACGGCCGCTACGTTCTGGAGAACGTGCCGGCCGGCGGCCCCTATGTGATCGAGGTGCGGGCGATCGGCTTCGAGGCCGGCCGCAAGACGGACATCACCCTGGCCCTGGGCCAGCGGTTCACCGCCGACTTTTCCCTCACTCCCTCGGTGGTCCAGCTGGAAGAGCTGACGATCACCGCCACGGTGGATCCGCTGATCAACACCGGCCGGACCGGCCCGGCGCAGACGATTTCGAACAAGACCATCGAGACCCTGCCGCTCCTGGGCCGGAATTTCACCGATCTGGTGCTGGCGGCGCCGAATGTGGTGCCGACGTCGACCGGTGGCCGGTCGGTGGGCGGCCAGAACAACCGGTTCAACACCATTCAGATCGACGGTGGGGTGAACAACGACGTGTTCGGTCTGGCGGCGTCGGGGACCCCGGGCGGCCAGGCGGACGCCAAGCCGCTCTCGCTCGAGGCGGTGCAGGAGTTCCAGGTCCTGATCGCGCCGTTCGACGTGCGGCAGGGCAGCTTCTCCGGCGGTCTCCTCAACGCGATCACCAAGTCCGGCACCAACGAGTTCCGCGGATCGGTCTTCGGCTATCTCCAGAGCCAGGATCTGGTGGGCGTTGATACGGCCAACAAGGAGATCAACGCGTTCAACGTCAAGCAGTACGGGGCCACCATCGGGGGGCCGATCATCAAGGACAAGCTGCACTTCTTCGTCGCGGCGGACCTGCAGTCGCGCAAGTCGCCGTTCAACGGGCAGGACCTGAGCGAGCCGACGACGGGCATTTCCCAGGCCAAGGTCGACTCGGTCCGGAACATCCTGCAGAGCCAGTACGGATTCGACCCGGGGACCGGCGGCGCACCGACCCTGGAGAAGCCGGACAAGAACTTCTTCGGCAAACTGACCTGGCAGCTGGGCGTCAACAACACCATCGAGATCTCCCACAACTACGTGGACGCCAGCAGCGACGAGTTCATCCGGAACTCCAAGCGGAATCCGGCCAATCCGTCCTCCACGACCACGATGCGGGACGGCTACGAGCTGTCCAACAGCGGCTACACCTTCAGCTCCAAGACCAACTCGACCCGGGCCAAATGGAGCCGGGTGTTCTCCGACCGGTTCTCCAACGAGCTGCTGGTGGGATATCAGACCGTACGGGACAAGCGCGACCTGGCCAACCGGGTCCCGCTCATCTTCGTGCGCGACACCGCCCCGAACGCCTATATCGCGGCCGGCGCGGAGCGGTTCTCCCAGGCCAACTCCCTGGATCAGGACATCTTCGAGATCACCGACAACCTGACCTTCGGGGTGGGGACCCACCGGATCACCGTGGGCACTCACAACGAGTTCTTCAAGTTCAACAACGTCTTCTTCCCGGCTTCGCTCGGCGTGTGGGCCTTCGGCAGCGCCGACTCGCTGGCGCAGGGGCTGCCCTTCCGGTTCGAGCGGGCGCTGCCCGGGCCGGGCTCCGCCGGGCCGATCGCGGACTTCAAGGTCCAGCAGTACGGGGCGTACATCCAGGACCAGTTCACCCCGGTCCAGAACCTCACGGTAACCGCCGGTCTGCGGTTCGACGTGCCCTTCAGCGACAAGCCGACCCTGAACCAGACGCTGCTCGATACGCTGGGCATCAACACCTCGAGTTTCCCGAGCGGCAACGTGCTCTGGTCCCCCCGGCTGGGCATGAACTACGATCTGCACGGCGACGGCCAGACCATCTTCCGCGGCGGCGCCGGCATTTTCTCCGGCCGCCCGCCGTACGTCTGGCTCTCCAACGCCTTTACCAATACCGGTCTGGAGCAGGTGTCCCTGGTCTGCCAGGGGGCGGGCATCGTGCCGAACTTCACGATCGACGTCGACAATCAGCCGGCCCAGTGCGCCGGCGGCGGCGGTCCGACCGCGGCCGCGGCCACGATCAACTACTTCGACCCGGACTTCAAGTTCCAGCAGGCGCTGAAGCTGTCGCTCGGCGTGGATCACCGGCTCCCGTGGGGCATGGTCGGGACCCTCGACTTCCTCCATACCCGGAACCTGAACGACATGTACCTGGAGGACGTGAACCTGATTGCCGGCGCGGTCAACGGTGAAGGCCGGCAGATCTACGGCACGCCCAACGCTTCGGGCAGCGGGTCCATCACCCGGACGACCCAGACCAGCGCGTTCCGGCAGGTGATTCTCCACCGCAACAAGAACGGCGCGTTCAACAGCTCGATTACGGCGCAGGTGCAGAAGCGGTTCAGCGACGGGGTCGAGTTCAGCGCCTCGTACAGCTACAGCACCACCCGGGACTTCATCAGCCTCGGGTCCAGCATCGCCTCGTCGAACCTGCAGAACACGGTCCTGGACGGCACCCAGCATTCCAGAAACCGGCGCCGCTCGGGGTTCGACGTTCCGCACAAGATCACCGTGAGCGGGACGGTGGCCCTGCCGTTCAATTCCAGCGTGTCGCTGTTCTATATCGGCCGTTCCGGCACGCCGTACACCTACATCGTCAGCGGCGATGCCAACGGGGACGGCATCAGCAGCAACGACCCGGTGTACATCCCGCGGGACATCAACGACATCGCGCTGGTTCCGGGCAGCGGCTCCACCGTCCAGGCGGACTTCCAGAAGCTGGAGACCTTCATCAACCAGGAAGCCTGTCTGCGGGACCACAAGGGCCAGCTCATGCGGCGGAACACCTGCCGCAACCCGTGGGTCAACCGGTTCGACGCCCGCCTGATGAAGGCGATCAACACGGTGAACGGCCAGCGGCTCGAGATTACGGCCGATTTCTTCAACGTGCTGAACTTCATCGACAGCAACTGGGGCCTGGTACGGGAGACCAGCCAGTTCGAGCAGAACAACCTGCTCCGCCTCTCCGGCTACGACACCCGCGGCACTCCGGAGACCTCGGATGACCGGGGCCGCTACACCCTGAACATCCCGAGCCGGGAACGGATCCAGGTCGATCCCTCCCGCTGGAAGATCCAGCTCGGCGCGAAGTACGTGTTCTAGGACGGTAGGACGGAAGGACGGAAGGGCATTGAGGGCGGCGTCCCGGCATGGGAGGCCGCCCTCAGTGTCTTTCCGTCCTTCCGTCCTTCCGTCCTACCGGTCCCCCTGCCTAGGTCCTCACTCTCGCCAGCAGCACCAGGCCGGCGGCAAAGAAGAGGGCGTTGGGGAACCAGGCGGCCAGGTTCGGATTCACCACGCCCCCGGCCCCGACCGCCTTGGAGATCTGAGCCATCATGAGGAACACAACCGTGGTAGCCAGGGCAAAGGCGATACCGACCGCGCTGCCGGTGCGCGGCGTCGTCACCGCGAGCGGTGCGGCGAAGATCATGATCACGAGGCAGGTGGCCGGCAGGGCCAGCTTGAGCGCCTGCTCGACAACCAGCTTGTTGGCATCGTTGCCCGAGCGCCGCAGGGCCTCGATGTAGCGGCCCAGCTCGGCGTAGCGCATCTCCTCGGGCTTCTTCGGCTCGGCCAGCAGGGCCGAGGGCGATTCGGTCATCGCCCGCAGGATCATGGAGTCGAACTGGAAGGAGCGGATCGCCGGGTCCTGGATCGACCGGCTGGTTCCGCTCCAGAGCCGCCAGGCCCGGGCCGTGGAATCATACGAGGCGCTGTCGGCCATGATGGACAGATCCGGGTAGCGCACCTGATCGCCCTGCCGTTCCAGGACCAGATGCCGCAACCGCCGGGACTTGAGGTCAAGCAGGCCGATGGTGTAGACCCAGCCACCCTCCGCCCGGTAGACGAAGTTGAACTTGGTTGCCACCGACTGGCGTTGATCCGGATTCTGGATCTCGTTCATCCGCTTGCTCGATCCCGGGGCCAGTTCACCGACCACGACCGCCAGCAGCGATGCCCCGATCGCGGCAACTACCAGCGGCGCGACCAGCCGGTAGAAGCTGAGGCCGCCGGCCTTGGCCGCGGTCAGCTCGGAGTGACGGCCAAGATTGCCGATGGTGAATACCGTGGCGAACAACACCGCCGCCGGCATGACCAGGAAGGCGTTTTCCGGAATCGAGTAGAAATAGCTGATCGCGATTTCCTTGGCCGTCAGGCCGCGAGCCAGCCACTTGTCCAGGAAATCCGTCAGGTTGATGATGATCGAGACCAGCGGGAAGCCCAGCGCCGTGATCACGAAGATCCGGATCCAGGACTTGAGGACGTACCGGTCCAATGTGCCGAGGATCATCGCGCCCTCCACCGGCGCCACCAGCCGAAGAGCTTGTCAAACAACTCCGCCGCGTCTCCGCCACGGGCGGTTCCCGCGTCCCGGCTCACCCGGTAGAGGCCGATGATGCCGAGGAGGGCGAAGACCGCGTTGGAAAACCACATGACCCAGACCGGATTGACCAGCGCCCGGTCTCCCAGGGCCTCGCCGGCAATGAGGCCCACGTAGTAGACCGCGAAGACCCCCAGGCCGCCACCGAGGACCAGTCCCACGCCGCCCCGCGGGAATCGCAGGGCCATCGGGATCCCTACCAGCACGAAGACGATACAGGCCACGCTGATCGACCACTTCTTGTGGACCTCGATCTCATACCGGCCCGCCGAGAGCCGGGTGTCCTGCACCAGGCTCCGCGTATTCTGGACCTGACTCCAGGTGGAGAGCTGCATCGCCGGCCGGTGTCCCCGGAATAACGCGTTCTCCTCCTCCTGCTGCAGGCGGGTCCGGGCGGAATCCGGCAGCTGGAAGCGCCCCTGGCTCTCCCGCAGGAGCCGGAGTTTCTCATCCCGCAGGGTACCGGCCCGGGTGCCCTGCGCCGTGTCCCGCCGGACCGGCTGCTGTGTCGGCTGCTGGGCCTCAACCGTCTTGGGTAAGAGGAGCAGCCGGGCCTTCTTGAACCAGTCGCAGTAGCCCCCGGCCGGCCGCTCCCCGACCGGCGGGGGTTTCGGTGGGGGCAGCAGGCCGAGCAGCAGCCGCAGGTCCTTCCGGAGCAGCATGGTCCGTTCCTGCTCCGCCTGGGCCAGTTCCTTCTCCTGGCCGCGGATGAACCGGATCATTTCACAGGTGCTCATCTCGCGGTCCCCGCGGACCGTCTCCACCATGTCCTTCTCGAAGCGGTTGGTGATATCCCGGACCCGGATATCGTTCTGCACGAACTGGGTCAGCTGGAAGACGTCGGGCTCGGCGGGCTTGGTCTGGTGGATGTAGCCGGAGAAGAGCCGCAGGCTCAGGTCGGTCTCGTTGGGCATCAGGGCCATGATGCCGCTGTCGGCATAGATGATCTGCCGGCCACTGGTGCTGCCCATGTCGTAGATGGTGACGTCCCGCATGCGGCCGCTGGAAGGCTCGATCCGGGAGGCCCGGAGGAAGACCCCCGCGGGGCCGAGGTCGTTGATCACCTGCTCCCGGAGCTCGAAGGTGGGTTTCTTGCGGCCGATGTTGAGCATCAGGTTCCGCAGCCGGGCGTTGGTCCGGGGCAGGACCTGGTCGTTGAAGACCATCGTCCCGCCGGCCATCAGGATGCCGGCCACCAGGACCGGGGCCACCAGCTGGCCCACACTGATGCCGCTGGCCCGCATGGCCGTGATTTCGTTGTCCGCCCCCAGATGGGTGAAGGCATAGAGCACCGCCATGAGCACCGACATCGGCAGCGTGACGGCCAGAATGAACGGAATGCTGAGGCCGAAGACCTCCCCGATCACGCTCCAGGGCAGGCCCTTGCCCACCAGGGCTCCGAACCGGCGGGCAACCTGGTTCAGGATCATGATGCTGGTGAGGGCCCCGAGGGCGAAGAAGAACGGGGCGACCATCTGGCGCAGCAGGTACCGCTCGAGCAGCCGCATCTGACCTTCTAAGTAAAATAGTTGTAAGGGTTTCCGCTGCGGGTTATATTGCCGTGAACCGCACGCTTTTCGTTCCGCTCTTTCATCGATACGTGCTCCGTATTCGCGCCGTCCTTGCGCTGGCCGGCCTGATGCTCCTGCCGCGGCTGGCCGCCGCCCAGGCTGACACGACCGCTCCGGCCCTCCGGATTCGCTTCTCGACTCCCCCGCTCGCGCTGGAGATGCCTCCGGTCCTGCGGGCGCCCTGGCTGGGTGGGAGCCGGGCCGCCGAGCGGGTGGCCCGCTGGGACTCACTGCTCGCCCGCAGCCTTGACTCGGTCCGGACCGAGCGGGCGCTGGCCAACCGCTATCTCAGTATCTACGGCGGCCGCGACCGGGGCGGGGACCTCCCCCTCCGCGGGCGCACCGAGCCCACCGGGCTCCTGGGCCTGTCCCCGAAATATGCCGATCTCTCGCTCGACGGGCAGGCCCGGCTCGAAATCCGTACCGACCGCCTCCGGAACGAGCGCTGCACCTCCCTGGATCTGCTGAGCCCGGGGTCCGGCTGCCGAGGGAACTTCTCGGCCCCCAGAATCGACAACGAGTTCAACGTGCTGGCCGGGGGGGTCATCGGCCGGCGGCTGCACATCAACGTCGACTACAGCTCCCAGCGGGACTTCACCGGCAAGAACGATATCCAGGTCTACTACCAGGGCCTGGAGGACGAGATCATCCAGCGGGTCGAGGTGGGAACCGTGACCTTCCGCCCGCCACCCTCCCGGTTCATCACGGCGGCCGTTCCGGCCAACAACTTCGGCGTCAACGCGACGTTCGAACTCGGCCCCCTGGAGTTCCAGGCCATGGCCGCACAGCAGAAGGGAAGCGCGGTCGCACAGCGGACCTTTACCGTCGGGCAGCAGATCACCCAGCCGCAGGACCGGCAGGTGCGGGACCTGGACTATGAAACCGGGCGGTTCTTCTGGGTCATCGATCCCGCGCTGGTGCCGGGCTATCCGGCGGTCGACATCCTGAACCTGAATCTGAACGCCCTGCCGCTCACCGAGCGCCCCGCTCAGGTCCAGGTCTATCGCTACCGGGCGGCGCTGTCACGCAGCGGCACGCTTCCCAATATCGGCGGGATCAACGCCATTGCCATCGGGGCGGACTCGACCCAGTTCAAGACCGCCCTGTGGGAACTGCTGATCCAGAATACCGACTATTATCTCGACCCCTCCGGGGTCTGGCTGGTTCTCAACTCCAAGCTGGATCCCAACGATTTCCTGGCCGTGAGCTACCGCACCGCGGCGGACACCCGGGTGGGGACCCTCCCGACGGTCGACAACCCCCCGGCGCCGGGCGGCGTGCCGCGGGATACCCTCCGGCTCGTGTACCAGCCGCAGGTCGGCCCGGCCAGCGAGACCTTCCGGCATGAGATGCGGCAGATCTACCGGGTTGCCGGGGGCGACCTGGACCGGAACTCGCTCCAGGTGAACCTCTCGGTGAACGAGAGCGAGCGACCGGGATCCGGCGCCGCGGCGACGTACCTGGCCCTGCTGGGGCTCTCGATCCCGACCGACGACAACGTGTTCGACGCGACCAACCGGCTCTTCCCCCGGGCCCGGGATCCCGAGAGTGTGAGCCAGACGGTGCGGGAATCCTATCTGGTGTTCCCCAATCTGCAGCCGTTTGCCGATTCCACCCGGCTGCTCCCGCAGGAACGCTCCGACTCGCTGTACCGTACCCCCCAGTATCTGCTCCTCACCCAGGGTCCGCCCGCCCGGTTCGTCTTCCGTTTCCAGTACGCCGCCACCGGCGGCGGAGATCGCTCGACCCTGGACCTGAATGCCCTGCAGATCCGGGAGGGCAGCGAGGTTCTCTCGGTCGGCGGCCGGGCGCTGGAACGGGGGATCGACTACAGCATCGACTACGCCATCGGCCGGGTGACCTTCCTCAACCCGGATCAGCTCTTCGGCAACAACACCGCGACCGTCTCAGCCAGGTTCGAGGAGCGGGGCATTTTCGCGATCGCACCGACGACAATCCTCGGCGGCAGCGCCCGATATTCCATGGGGGACCGCGGGAACGTTAACCTGATCGGCATCTACCAGTACGAACAGACCGCGTTCAACCGGCCTCCCCTGGGCTTCGAACCGGAGGCAACGCTGGTGGGCGGTGTGACTACCGACCTGCATTTCAAACCCAACGTCGTGACCCGGCTGCTCGACGGCCTCGCCACCGGCGGGGCCACCGCCCCGTCCCGGCTGGACCTCACCGCCGAGTTCGCCGTCACCCGGCCGGACCCCAACCGGGCCGGCGCCGCCTACCTGGAGGAATTCGAGGGCGACGCGGGCCTCGACGTCTCCATGCGGGAGGGCAACTGGGAGTTCGGCAGCCGGCCCCAGGCTCCGGACGGACTGGTGACCGACCTGCCGGAATTCGCCGCCGGGTTCGATTCCACCTGGGCGGTCGCGCTGAGCTGGCAGAACCTGATTCCCGCCTGCGCCGGCTGCGGCCCGGTGGAGCTCCGGGCCGAGGACATCGACCCCAACATCCGGATCGCGGGCCTGAACTCCCAGCAGGAAACCGTCATGTTCATGACGCTCCAGGCCGACACGGCCGGCGGCATCGTGGACCGGAGCAACCGCTCGCACTGGACGCTCCCGGAACGGCTCTTCACGCCGCGCTGGCGCTCGATGGTGACGCCGCTGAGCCTCAATGGGCTGGACCTGTCGCGTGAGGAGTTTCTCGAATTCTGGGTGTTTCAGCCGGGCAACCGCCCGGCCGACAGCGCCGGGGTCCATCTGGTGCTGGACCTGGGCTCGGTGAACGAAGATGCCCTGGCCATCGCCCCCGAGAGCCTGACGGTGAACGGTGCCGACACCACCTATACCGGCCGCCAGTACGTCGGGGTCGGCCGGCTCGATACCGAGCGCGACCCGACCGGGATCTTCAACGCCCAGACCGACGATATCGGCGTCCTGGGTGACCGGCCCGATTCCCTGTTCGAGAACGGCACCCTCGTCACCGACCTGCCGCTCTGCCGCCGGGAACTCTCCGCCAGCGTCCCCGTCTTCCCCTGGGGGGATCTGAGCGCCCGCTGCACCCGGGGCAACGGTCTCCTCGACGGAGAAGATCTCGACGGAGACCTCCAGCTCAACTCCGGTGGCGCGGCCGACAACGTGTTCCGGTATGTCGTCAACCTGGCCGCCAGCAAGTATTACGTCCGCGACGGCGTGACCTCCGTGGATTCCACGGGGAGAATCTCCGGGTGGAAGCTCTATCGCATCCCCCTCCGGGAGGCAGATGCCGTCATCGGCTCTCCCAATCTGCGCCTGGTCCGGCACCTCCGGATCACGGTCGCCGCTCCCTCGGATCAGGGCACGCCCGACGTCGTGGCCCGCTTCGCACTGGCCCGGATGAAGTTCGTCGGCTCCTCCTGGAGCCGGCGCGCCGAGACCCCCATCGCCGGCATCTCCGGCTCGCTGGGGGAGCCGCACGGCGCCGTGCTCACGAGTGTGGTGTCGACGGCGAATCCGGAACTGGGCTACACCCCTCCGCCGGGCGTGCTGAACCAGGCCAACCGCAAGGACGGCGGCCAGGATACCCAGGGTACCCAGATCAACGAGAAGTCGCTTCGGGTCCTGGGGGTGGGCATGCAGCTGGGCGAGCGGGCGGAAGCCTATCTCAGATTCCCCTCAGGGCCCCAGAACCTCCTCAAGTACCGTACCCTGCGCTTCTGGGTCCGGGGCCGGGGCGCGGGCTGGGACGACGGCCAGCTGCAGGCCTTTCTCAAGCTGGGAACCGACGACCGGAACTTCTACCTGTACCAGACGCCGGCCAGCACGACCACCTGGGAGCCCGAAGCGCAGGTCGACCTCGAGGTCTGGCGCCAGCTGCGGGGTGAGATCCAGAGCCGGTTCCTCCTGGGGCAGCCGCCGAACGGCGCGGTCGACTGCGGCGGGTCGGATTCCACCGCCTACGTGGCCTGTCAGGGCGGATACCTCGTATTCGTGGGTGACCCCGGCATTGCGCCGCCCAACCTAGCGCGAGTACAGGAAATGGCGGCCGGCATCTACCGGATGGCCCAGACCGCGGTCATCGACACCGCCGAACTGTGGGTCGACGATATTCGCCTCACCGAGCCCGTGTCGACCGTCGGCACCGCCCTGGCGCTCAATGGCCGGCTGATCGCCAGCGACATCGCCGATTTCTCGTTCTCCTACGTCCGGCAGGACGGGTCCTATCAGCAGATCGGGCAGCAGCCGTCCTACCGGACCTCCGGAGCGATGCAGTTCGGCAGCAATGTCCGTCTCGACCGGTTCCTGCCAAGAAGCCTCGGCCTGGCGGCTCCGGCGACCTTTACCTACGGCCGGACTTCGGTGAATCCAGACCTGCTCCAGGGCACCGATCTCCGGGCACAGGATCTGGTCGATCTGCGAAAGCCGGAAAGCTGGAGCTTCACCTATACACTCGCCCTGGCCCGCAACCAGCGCAGCCGGAACTGGTGGGTCCACGGCCTGATCGACCCGTTGCGGTTCGCCACCAGTGTGACCACCGGCCGGGCCCAGACCGAACTGTCCGAGGCGAAGACCACGGCCTCGGCTTACAACCTGAGCTACAACCTCCAGATGGACCGGACCGGCTTCCGGCTTCCGCTGGGAGGCCTGGTGGAAGCGCTGCCCGGGTTCCTCCGGAAGACCGAGGGTGCCGAGGGTATCCGGAATCCGCTGATCAGCCTAGTGCCGAGCAACGTCCGGCTGAGCAGCGGGCTCACCCGGAACCAGTCCGATGTGGTGTCGTATCAGGTCCAGGTCCGTCGGCCGCAGGATGCCGGCCTGCCGGTGGCCCGGAATCTGAACCATCTCTGGCGCAACAACGCGGGCCTCACCTGGCAGCCGCTCGGCATGCTGATCCTGAGCGGGGACCTCACCAGCACCCGGGACCTCCGGCAGTACTCCGATTCCACGCCGCTGGGACGGCTCGCCGGGCAGGCGCGGGAGTCGTTCCTGGGGCAGGATGTCGGCGTCGAGCGCGACCGGCAGCTGTCCACGGCGCTGCAGCTGGCGCCCCGGCTCACCTCCTGGCTCCGGCCGCGCTTCGTCACCAACTCGTCGTTCGTTCTGTCGCGGAGCCTGACCAGCCGACCGCCGGTGCGGGTCGACGGCGATACCGCCGGGGCATTCATCCTGCCCCAGACCCTGAACAACAGCCGGTCCCGCGATATCGGCGGAACCCTCGATCTGGGCCGCGCCCTGGTGCTTCTCTTCGGCGACAGCAGCACCATCGGCCGACTCTCCCGTCGGGTCCGGCCGCTGGACTACAGCAACCGGCTGGTACGGTCCTCCACGTTCGATCTGGCCGCGTTCGACCCGGGCCTGGGCTACCAGCTGGCCCTCGGTGGACGGGAGAGCTTCCGGGATCAGGAAGGCGAGCAGGCGATCAGCCTGGGCGAGACCCGCGGCCATACCCTCACCGGCGGCGGGGATCTCCCGTTCGGGCTCTCGTTCACCCTGTCCTACGGCAACACCAACACCCTGCGCTTCCAGCGACTGGGCACCGACTTCCTACAGACCGAAACCCGGCAGCGCGAGTGGCCGGTCGGCTCCGTCCGTTTCAGCCGCAGCCTGGCCGCCGGCCCGCTGTCGCTGCTGCAGGCCGGGGTGTCCTTCCGCCAGCGGGAGGGCACCACCACCCAGCCGGCGGGCCCCACCATCGCCCGATCGGCGATCTCTTCCTCGGCGGTTACGCCGGACCTGCAACTCGGTTTCCGGAACGGGCTGGTGCTCGGCCTCGGGTACAACGACATCAGTCAGCGCAACGAGAACAACGGGAACGTGACCGCAACCGATCAGAGCGATATCTCGGCCAATCTGTCGTACGCGTTCCGCCTGCCCTCATCGGTGAGCCGGCTCCGCAAACAGGTCACCGCCTCGGTCAACGCCCTGTATTCCAAGGCGGTGACCTGTCTCCAGCAACCGACCCAGCCGGAGTGCACGACGATCTCCGACACCCGCCGGACGGAGCTCCGGGGAACCCTGGATACCGAATTGCTGGCCATCATGCGCGGCGGCCTGGCGTTCGGGTACAACATCAACGAGGCCCGGAATCTGAACCGCAAAGTCAGCCAGATCTTCATCAGTATCTACCTGACGCTGAGCCTCTACGCGGGGCAGTATCAGTAGGTCGAGGGGTCGAGGGGTCGAGAGGTCGAGAGGTCGAGAGGTCGAGAAGTCGAGAGGTCGAGAGGTCGAGAGGTCGAGAGGTCGGGAGGCGCCTCCCCGGCATGCCGTCTCCCGGTGCCGATTGACCTTCCTGGCCCACCCGCCCACATTGCCCGCGACCCCGCAACTCCTTGACCCTCGCGACTCCTCGACTCCATGCGCCTCCTGCTCCTCTGTCTCGTCACCACTCTGGCCTCATGCACCGAGCCGCCCCCGCAGAAGGAGTTCGACGGGGCACAGGCGTATCAGTACGTGGAACAGCAGATGGCGTTCGGGAACCGGATCCCGGGGACCGAGGCGCACCGGCGCACGGGGGACTGGCTGGACTCGCTCCTGCGCCGGAAGGCCGACACCGTGGTGGTGCAGGCGTGGAATCACGTCGCCAGCGACGGCGACACGCTCCAGCTCCGGAACTTCATCGCCCGCTTCAATCCCGCCGCCACCACCCGGATCCTCTACCTGGCCCACTGGGATACCCGTCCCACCGCGGATCGCGATTCCACCACGGATCACAGCAAGCCGGTCCCGGGAGCCAACGACGGCGCGTCGGGTGTCGCGGTGCTGCTCGGGGTGGCCGACGCCCTCCGCAAACAGCCGCCGGCAATCGGAGTGGACCTGCTGTTCGTGGACGGTGAGGATTACGGCACCTTCCCCGATACCGATGTCCTGATCGGCTCGAAGTATTATGCCGCTCACCAGTTGCCCGGCCCGAAACCCCAGTTTGCCGTGCTGTGGGACATGGTCGGAGACCGGAACCTGGAGATCTTCGAAGAGGGGTACTCCAACATTGCCGCCCCCGAAGTCGTGGACCGGGTCTGGTCGACCGCCCATGCCCTCGGGTATCAGCAGTTTTTCTTCGCGGAGCCGAAGTACACCCTGGAGGACGATCACGTCCCGCTGCAGAAGGTCGGCATTCCCGCCATCGACGTGATCGATTTCGACTATCCCTACTGGCACACACCGGACGATACGGCGGACAAGCTGAGCGCCGAGAGCCTCAAGGTGGTGGGCGATGTCGCGGTGGCGGTGATCAGGGGGATGAAGTGACTGGATGATTGGGGGGGACTGATCCTTCGGTGAGAGGTGGCGAACCCCTCGGGGTACGCTCCATCACCACCCGATCATCCAATCACCCAGTTTCCAGTCATCCGATGGTCTGCGTTTCCTGACCTCCCGCCGCATTTTTCCGGTTCCGGGTTTCCGGCCCGGTTCCCTTACTCTCCCCCCATGTCGGCCGAACGCCGGGCCCTGCTCGTGCTTCTGGGTCTTGCCGTGGCGGGCCAGGGAGTACGGTACCTGCTGCTCCAGCCGGAGGACGCGCCCGGGGCCGTCGCGCTGCTCCCGGCCGTCCGCGGGCAGGCGGTGGAGGCCCACGCCGACTCGGCCCGGGCCGCCAATCGACCCCTTGGCCCGGGTGAGCGGATCGACGTGGACCGGGCCAGCGCGGGCGAGCTCGCCCGCCTGCCCCGGGTGGGGGCCGCTCTGGCCCGGCGGATCGTGGACGACCGGGAGGCCCACGGCCCCTTCGGGGCCCTGCAGGGCCTCGACCGGGTCCCAGGAATCGGCCCCGCCATGTTGCGGCGTCTGGAACCGCATGTCGAGTTTTCCGGGCGGCCGGGGGCGGCTGCCCCCTCGCCGCTGCTTTCCCGGGCCACGGCCTGCCAGGAGGCCTCCGTCGGTCCGTCCGCCTGCCCACCCGTCCGCGTGAACGTGAACATCGCCACGGCGGCTGAACTTGAGCGCCTGCCCTTCATCGGGCCCTCCCGAGCCCTGGCCATCATCGCCTGGCGGGAGCGGCACGGTTCTTTCACGAGCGAGGACGATCTCGTTCGTGTACCGGGGGTTAGCCGCCGGATGGTGGAGGCGATCCGCGACCGGGTTGCATTTTGAGAGATGAAAGCCACGCCATGGGACGGCAGGGGAGGGTCCGGGCCGGCGGTTCTGGCCGGCTCTCCATCCTCCGGTCTGCGTCTTTTCGTCCAGCCCAGTGCCTTGACGCCCCACTTCCGGAACCTAGTTTTGAAGGAAGCACCTAACCCATTGTCATTCTTAATTCTCCGGACAATCTGAACGATGGCAACCGCAGCGACCGGTAGCGATCGGCTGGGTGACATCCTGATCCGGGAAGGCCTTATCACCCGGGAGCAGTTGGCCCAGGCCCTCCAGGAGCAGCGGTCCTCGGGTTTTCGCCTGGGGTATGTCCTGGTCAAGCTCGGCCTGGTCCAGGAGATCGAAGTGACCAAGGTCCTGGCGCGCCAGTACCGGATGCCGGCGGTCGACCTCTCGCGCTTCGAGGTGGATGACCGGATCATCAAGCTCATCCCGGGCGATTTCGCCGGCAAGCACACCGTCCTGCCCCTGAAGCGGGAGGGGCGCACGCTCACGGTGGCGATGGCCGACCCGACCAACACCGGGGTCCTCGACGATCTCAAGTTCATCACCCGGTACGATCTGTTCCCGGTCATCGCCGGGGAGTACACTCTCCGGTCCCTGATCGAAAAGCACTACGAGTCGAACGACCAGCAGCTGCAGACGCTGCTGGCCGACATGGAGGCGATGGGGGAGACCGACGTCGAGGTCCTCGAGGAGGAAGAAGAGGAAGCCGCGACGCAGGCGCAGATCAACGACGCGCCGGTGGTCAAGCTCATCAACGGGATCCTGACGGACGCGGTCAAGCGGGGGGCCAGCGACATCCACATCGAGCCGTTCGAGCACGAAATCCGGGTTCGCTACCGGGTCGACGGCGCGCTGATCGAAGTGATGAAGCCGCCGGTCAAGATGAAGGCCGCGCTCACCTCCCGGATCAAGATTCTCTCCCAGCTGAACATCGCCGAGCGCCGGGTGCCGCAGGACGGGCGGCTCAAGCTCAAAATGGGAGACCGGGTGATCGACTTCCGGGTGTCGACCCTGCCGGTCATCTATGGCGAGAAGATCGTGCTGCGGATCCTGGACAAGGGCAACCTGACCCTGGATCTGACCAAGTTCGGTTTCGAGCCGAAGGCCGAGCAGGACCTGATGAAAGCGATCCTGAATCCCTACGGCATGGTGCTCGTCACCGGTCCGACGGGATCGGGCAAGACGACGACCCTGTACTCGGCCCTGCAGCGGATCAATACCATCGAGACCAACATCATGACCGCCGAGGATCCGGTCGAGTACAACCTCATGGGCATCAATCAGGTGCTGGTGCGGAACGAGATCGGCCTGACCTTCGCGGCGGCGCTGAAGGCGTTCCTGCGGCAGGACCCGAACGTCATCATGATCGGCGAGATCCGTGACCTCGAGACCGGCAGCATCGCGATCAAGGCCGCGCTCACCGGCCACCTGGTTCTCTCGACCCTGCACACCAACGACGCGCCGAGCACGATCACCCGCATGATCGACATGGGCGTCGAAGCCTTCAACGTGGCCAGTGCGGTGAATCTGGTGGCCGCCCAGCGGCTGGTGCGCCGGATCTGCGCCAATTGCAAGGCCCCGCACACCTACCCGGACGAAACACTGAAGGCGCTGGGGGATGACCTGGAGCCGAGCCGCAAGATCCCCTTCATGAAGGGGACCGGGTGCGATACCTGCAACGGAACCGGATACAAGGGCCGGGCCGGGTTGTACGAGATCATGGCTCTGTCGCCCGAGCTCCGGCGGTTCATCCTCCGTGGAGCCAGCGTGGCGGAGCTCCGGGATCTGGCGGTGTCGGAGGGGATGCTCACCCTCCGGATGGACGGGATGAAGAAGATCGAACGGGGCATCACCACTCTCGAAGAAGTCGTCAAGGAGACGGCCGCATGACGGTCAACCTGCGCGCGTTGCTGGAAGAAATGATCGAAAAGGAGGCGTCCGACCTCCATATCACGGCCGGCGAGCGCGCCAAGCTGCGCGTCGACGGTGACGTGGTGAACGCGTCCGCCCAGGACGTGCTCACGCCCAAGGACACGCTCTCCCTGGCGTATTCGGTGCTCACCGAAAACCAGAAGAAGCGGTTCGAGCTCGAAGACGAGCTGGACTTTTCCTTCGGGATCCAGAACCTGGCCCGCTTCCGCGGCAACGTCTTCAAGCAGCGGGGCTGCGTGGCCATGGTGATCCGGATGATCCCCTTCAACGTCAAGACCTTTCACGACCTGGGGCTTCCGCCGGTCGTGGCCAAGCTGGCCGAACGCCCCCGCGGGCTGGTGCTGGTGACCGGACCGACCGGATCGGGCAAATCGACCACGCTCGCCGCGATGGTCGACAAGATCAACAAGGAGCGGAAGGGCCACATCATCACGGTGGAGGACCCGATCGAATTCATCCACCGGCACCACTCCTGCATCATCAACCAGCGCGAGGTGGGAACCGACACCAAGAGCTTCGCCAACGCGCTGAAATACGCCCTCCGGGAGGACCCGGACGTCATCCTGGTCGGCGAGATGCGGGACCTGGAGACCATCTCCGCGACGCTGACGATCGCCGAAACCGGGCACCTCGCCCTGGCCACGCTGCACACCAACTCGGCGGCCGAATCGATCAACCGGATCATCGACGTCTTCCCCTCCAGCCAGCAGCCCCAGGTCCGGGCCCAGCTGGCCTTCGTCCTGGAGGGTGTCCTGACCCAGACCCTGCTGCAGAAAGCCAAGGGTCGCGGCCGGGTCATGGCATCGGAAATCATGGTCTGCACGCCGGCCATCCGCGCCATGATCCGGGACGACAAGATTCACCAGATCTACTCGTCCATGCAGGCCGGCAAGAAGCACGGCATGCAGACGATGAACGACGCCCTGTACCAGCTGTACGTGAACCGGGAGGTCAACCAGGACGAATGCCTCCGGGCCACCAGCGACCCCAACGAGTTCCTGCGGATGATCGGGGAGACGCCGATGGAAGAGCAGGAGATGGGATCGATGGATGCAAAGGGCGGACGCGCCGCCGCGCGGCGGTAGCCTGATCAGTAACCGGACCCCGAGTTCGTAGTCACAGCCCGCAGCTCTTCAGGAGCCACTCTATGCCGGTCTTCGAGTACACCGCCCGGAATCAGACCACCGGGCAGATCGTGAAGGGGCAGCAGGACGCGCCCAGCCGGGACGACGTCACCAAGTTCCTGCGCAAGAACAAGCTCGCGGTCGTGAGCATCCGCGAAGCGCCCAAGGAGATCAAGATCAACCTGGGGGGCGGCATCAAGACCCGGGATATCGTGATCTTCACCCGGCAGTTCGCCACCATGATCAACTCGGGCCTGCCGCTGGTCCAGTCGCTCGACATCCTGGCCCAGCAGACCGAAAACAAGAAGCTGGCTGAGATCGTCCGCCAGGTGGTCTATGATGTGGAAAGCGGAAACACCCTGGCCGACGCCTTCCGCAAGCACCCCAAGGCCTTTACCGATCTGTACGTCAATATGGTCGCGGCCGGCGAGGCGGGCGGCATCCTCGACACGATCCTCCTGCGGCTGGCCGTCTTCCTCGAAAAAAACGACGCGCTGGTCCGCAAGGTGAAGAGCGCCATGATCTACCCCGGCGTCATCATGTCGGTGGCGGCCATCGCCGTCTCGGTGCTGCTCATCTTCGTGATCCCGACCTTCCAGAACATGTTCGCATCGGTGAACATGGAACTGCCGCTCCCGACCCGGATCGTCATCGGCCTCTCCCAGTTCCTGCAGAACTACTGGTGGGCCATGATCATCGTCATCGCCCTCAGTATCTGGGCCATCCGCAGCTACTACGGAACTGAGCCGGGCCGGAAGAAGATCGACCAGCTGCTCCTGAACATGCCGGTGCTGGGTGATCTGCTGCGGAAGTCCGCCGTCTCCCGGTTCACCCGGACGCTGGGGACGCTGATTTCGTCCGGCGTCTCGATCCTCGACGGGCTGGAGATCACCGCCAAGACCGCCGGCAACCGCGTCATTCACGACGCGGTCATGGAAAGCCGGAACTCGATCGCCGGCGGTGAGACCATCGCCGCCCCGCTGGAACGCTCCAAGGTGTTCCCGCCCATGGTGATCTCGATGATCGCCGTCGGTGAGCAGACCGGCGGCCTGGATGAGATGCTGACCAAGATCGCCGACTTCTACGACGAAGAGGTGGACGTGGCCGTCGGCGCGCTGTTGTCCCTCATGGAGCCCGTCATGATCGTGGTGCTGGGCGTCATCGTCGGTGGCATGGTCGTGGCCATGTACCTGCCGATCTTCGACATGGTGAACGCGGTGCAATAGAGGACGGAAGGACGGAAGGACGGTAGGGCGGGAGGAGGGGACGGGGGCGGGCTCCGCTGGGAGCCCGCCCCCGTCGTTTCCGGTGCCGCGGAGGTTTCAGCGCCGGGTCGACTCGTAGATCTCGATGTAGCGCTTGACCGGGGTGGCCGCGATGGCCTTGCCGATGGCCGCCAGCGGCAGGTCATCCGCGGTTTTGAACCGGATGCAGCACTTGCCCATGTCCAGCTTCTTGCCCGCCTTCCGGAACGCCTCCCGGAGCCGGGCTTCCTGGTCGGAACTGGCGTAAGCGGTCATCAGGTACAGCGAGCAGTAGTTCTTCTGCGAGGCCAGCGCCGCATAGGCCAGCGGCTGGCGGTTGTACGTGTCGGGGTACCGGCTGAGCGGGATGGTGTAGCCGATCATTCCGAACTGCATCCCCTCCCGGTACCCGCGGGGCAGATGCTTGCGGATGACCTGCCGGACCCGGCTGATCGCCTTCCGGCGGTCCTCGGGCAGCGA
Source organism: Gemmatimonadales bacterium (assembly GCA_050183505.1). Lineage (GTDB taxonomy): Bacteria > Gemmatimonadota > Gemmatimonadetes > Gemmatimonadales > GWC2-71-9 > JBFXBG01. The sequence continues at coordinate 24,624 of JBFXBG010000010.1, forward strand.
GTCGAGATACTCCTTGACGGTGGCCGCGTCGCTTCGAGCCATGGTTTCCCTCCGTGGCTGGTGGGTGGGGTGGCGGGGCCCCGTTTCCGGGATACCGTCCTCAGTCCGTCCGCAGCACCGTGGCCGGGTCCACCCCGGCCGCCCGCCGGGCCGGTACATAGCAGGCCAGTGCCGTGGCCAGAACCAGGACGGCCGCCCCCCCGAGGATGATGACCGGATCCAGCGGGGAGACGCCGTAGAGGAGGCTCCCCAGCACCCGGGCCGCCCCCGCGAACAACGCCAGGCCGGCGAGAACGCCCAGCCCGACCAGAATCATGCCGCCCCCGACGACATGGTTCAGGACGTCTCCCGCCTGCGCGCCCAGCGCCATCCGGACGCCGATCTCCCGGCGCCGTTCCTGCACCGAGTAGCTCACCACGCCGTGCAGGCCCAGCAGAGTGAGGAGCAGGGCGGTGCCGGCGAAGACGCCCAGCAGGGCGGTGGCAAACCGGCGCGGGCCGGTGGCGGCCGTCACCTGGTCGCGCAGCGGCTCCAGGTCGTAAACCGGAATGTTCGGGTCCAGGTCGGCCACCGCCTGCCGGGCGAGCGTGACCAGTTGTTCGGCAGGCAGCGTCGTGTTCAGCGTCAGCAACATGGTGCTGACCCAGGGCGTCTGGCTGTATGGGTAGTATACCGTGGCCTTGGGCTCCTGGCTGAAGTCAAGCCGCACACTGCCCACCACGCCGATGATCCGGGACGGCGGCCCCCCCTGGGTAATCTCCTGCCCGATCGGGTCGATCTCGCGGAACCAGGTCCGGGCCAGGGTCTCGTCGATGACGACATGCCGTTCTCCATCCGCGCGATCCTCCGAGGAGAACGTCCGCCCCTTCAACAGCGGGATGCCCATCGTCCGGAAGTATTCCCCGCCGACGATATGCAGATTGGCATGCCGCTGCGGCTCGCCGGTCCGCTCCGGGACACCCGGGAGATCAAAGGGACTGCTGTCGCCGGAGCCGTGGGCGAACGGGACATAGCTGGCCAGACCCACCCGCTGAATGCCGGGTACCGCTTCGAGCCGCTCCTGCAGGCCGGTGAAGAACACGCTCCGGTTCTCTCCGGTCGGGTAGGTCGCCGCGGGCAGGGCCACGCCGAAACTCAGCACCTGGCCGGGGGCGAACCCCAGATCGACATCGAGCAGGCGGCGCAGGCTTCGGACCGTGAGCGCGCTGCCCAGGAGCAGAATCATGCTGACCGCGACCTGGATCACGATGCTCGATCTCAGGAACCGGTGCCGCCGGATACTGAGCCCCGAACCGGCACCTTGCCGCAGGGCCACGGCGGCGTCGATCCGGGCCGCCCGGAGCGCCGGCGCGACACTGAACGCCACGGCGGTGAGCAGCGTGGTCATCAGTCCGGCGGCGACCACCCCGGCATCCAGCTGCACGTCGGCGAGGGCGGGAAAGTCGGGTAGCGGCGCGCCGGCCACGTACCCGGTCGCCAGGAACGCGAGACCCAGCCCGAGGACCGCACCGAGACCGGCCAGGACGCTGCTCTCCACCAGGAGCGCACGCACCAGCGCGCGGCGGCCGGCGCCCAGCGCGGCGCGTACGGCCAGCTCCCGGGTCCGGCCGGTGGCCCGCAACAACTGCAGGCTGGCCACATTGGCCGATGCCAGGAGAAGCAGCAGCCCCACCGCGCCGAGCAGCGCCAGCAGGATGGGCCGCAGCTGCCCCGCGTCGAATTCGGTGAACGAGTGCACCGCCAGCCGGTGCTGAAAGCGCTCCGGGTACTCGTACGCCTGGTGCCAGCGATCCGCCTCCAGCGCAAGCTGGGCCGAGAGCTGTTCCGGGGACACGGTGCTCAGGCGCCGGCCGACCGCAAGCATGAAGAGGGAGCCCCGTCTCGCGAGCCACTGCTCGGTGACGACGAACGGAACCCAGACCTGCACGTTCCGGGGGTACCGGAATCCGGGGGGCAGCACGCCGATCACTTCGAAGCCGATACCGTCCAGCTGAATGGTCCGGCCGAGGATCGACGCATCCCCGCCCAGCTGCGTACGCCAGAACGCGTTGCCCAGCACGGCGACCCTCGGCCGCCCCGGCTCCGAAGCCCGGGCGTCGAACAGACGGCCGAGGTAGGGCTGGACCCCGAACGTCTCGAAGAAGTCGCCCATGCTGCGGCCGACCATGATCCGCCGGGGATCGGCCTCGCCGGTCAGGTTCATCGGCGACACTGTGATCCCGGAGAAGGCCTCGAACAGGTCACGCCGGGCGCGCAGATCGAGCACTTCCGCGGGAGAGACCTCCGCCTCACGCAGTCCGAGGCCGGGCAGATCATCCCGAACCACCGCCAGGCGGTCGATACCCGGCACCGGCAGTGGGCGGAGCAGTACCGTCCGGACCGAACTGAAGATGGTCGATGCAGCGCCGATGACGAGCCCGATGGTGAGCACCGTGATCACCGTCGTTCCGGGCGTGCGGCGCAGGGCCCGGGCCCCACCGCGGAGATCCCGGGTCAGGGTCTCCAGTGCCCCGATGCCTCGCGTATCCCGGCTTTCTTCCTTGAAGCGCTCCACTCCCCCGAACGAGACCAGCGCCTGCCGGCGCGCCTCCTCCTCGGGGAGGCCCCGTTCCCGATTGCGCCTGGCTTCCATCTCGATGTGAAAACGCACTTCGTCATCGAGGTCCCGGTCCAGCCGGGTCCGGAAGATCGCGGCCCGCAGCCGCCGCCAGAGACTGGCCATGATCGATTCTCCGCGTCAGGTGGACTGCAGGACCAGACGAACCGCGCCGGCAAACTCATCCCAGGCACTGATCTCCTGCTCGACCTGCCGCCGGCCCGCCGGCGTGAGCCGGTAGTACCGCGCCCGCCGGTTGTTCCGGGTGACACCCCACTCCGCCACGATCCAGCCCCGTCCCTCGAGCCGGTGGAGGGCGGGGTAGAGGGACCCCTGGCCCACGCGCAGGGCCTCGCGGGAAACCTGCTGGATATGCTGAGAGATCCCCCAGCCGTGCATGGCGCCCAGGGTAAGCGTCTTCAGGATGAGCAGATCGAGTGTGCCCTGGAGCAGGTCGACGTTCTTGCCCACGGTTTCTCCTGTCGAATGGCAACAGGAAAGTGAGGCCGGTTGTGTCGAATGTCAACAGGAAGGAGTGGGGGGGCTCGGGAGCGCTTCCCGGGAGCCGGGGGAGCGTGGACCGGCCACCCGCCACCGGCCACCCGCCACCGGCCCCGCCTCGCGGCCCGGCCGGAAACGGTGCATCTTGGGGCTATCGGTCCGTCCTTTCCCCAACGACCCGGCGGTTGCCGCCGAGGAGTCCGTTCAATGTCGTCGTTCCGCTCTGGCCTGCTGGTCTCTGCCGCGCTGTTCTCGCTCACCGCGGTGCGGGCCGCGGCCCAGGATGTGCCCGTCGCCCGCCAGATTTCCGGCGCCGTTCTCCCCCTGCCCGACAGCCTGCGGGCGGGCGCCGCGGTACTCGGATACCGGAGTGGGAAGCTGGTGCAGCTCCGGGCCGGGACCAACGCGATGATCTGCCTGGCGGACGATCCGTCCACCGAACGGTTCCAGGCCTCCTGCTATCATCGGTCGCTGGAGCCGTTCATGGTCCGGGGGCGTGCCTTGCGGGCAGCAGGCCTGGAGCGCAACGCCATTGACTCCGCCCGGCTGGCCGAAGTGAAGAGCGGAACCTTGAAGATGCCCGATGGACCGGCCGCCCTGTATTCGGTCTTCGCAGCCTCGGATTCGCTTGACCCCGCCGCGGTCGACCCGGCATCGCTGGGGCGGCTGTATGTGATCTATCTGCCGTTTGCCACCGAGGCCTCGACCGGGATCACCACCCAGCCGTCACGGGAGCGACCCTGGCTCATGCATCCGGGGCTGCCCTGGGCCCACGTGATGATTCCGAAGTAGCGGGGGCCGGGACCGATCACCGGGTGCGTGATGTCCGGTTGATGAACCCGGCAACGTTGCTCTTGAGCCGGGCCAGTTCGGCCTCGTGCAGGTACATCATGTGACCCGCTTCGTAATAGGTCAGAGTGATGTTCTGCCGGAGCCGGGCGGGCAGATCCAGATGATCGACGGTATACTCGGTGGCGAAGAACGGCGTCGCCATGTCGTAGTACCCGTTTTCGATCTCGATCTGGAGGTTGGGGTTGGTCACCATGGCCCGGGCCAGATCACTCCCCACGTAGGTGGCTCCACTCCATCCGCCGCGGCCCCGGGCCCAGTTCCAGGTCACCCGTCCGCTGACCGCGTAGGGCTGATCTCCCCCGTAGTTGAGTTCATCCCGCAGATAGGTATTGATGGCGGCGGTGAAGGCGCCGGTCACGGCGGGCGACTGCGGATCGTAGTCGGCCGTCTCGCTCAGCAGGTCCATCATGGGGCCCTGGAAGCGTGAGTCGAGCCGGCCCGTCGTCAGGCTGTCGGACCGGGCCAGTTCCTCCATGAACTGCCCCAGCCGCACGCGCAGATTGGCCTTGTCCAGGTACCCCTCCGACAGTCCGGTGTAGGCCGACAGCCGCGTCAGGAGCGTGGCCCGCCGGGCCGCCGGAAGCCTGGCGCCCAGGGCCAGGGCGTCCGCGTATTCTCCTGCGGCGAACTGGCGAACCTCGGTGAGAAACGCCTTCATGTCCGGCGGAGCCGGGATCATGTGATGGTAGGCCGCGGTGGCCGCGTAGCTGGGCAGGTACAGCACGTAGGAGATATCGTGCCCCGGGGCAAACCGCAGGGTCTCGAAGTCGAGGACCGAGGATACCAGAATCACGCCGTTGAACGCCATGCCTTCGTTGCTCTGGAGCCGGTTCACCAGCACGGCGGATCGGGTGGTGCCGTAGCTTTCCCCGAGGAGGTATTTGGGGGAATTCCAGCGATGGTTGCGGCTCACGTACCGGCTGACGAACTGCTCCAGTGATTGGGCGTCCTCATCGACACCCCAGAAATCCTTGCCCTCCCCTTTGCCGACCGGCTTGCTGAAACCGGTCCCGATCGGGTCGATGAAAACCAGGTCGGTCACGTCGATGAGGCTGCTGGCGTTGTCGACCAGCTGATACGGCGGTGGCGGGGTGGGAGCCGCATCCACCGTCACCACCCGCCGCGGCCCGAAGGCACCCATGTGGAGCCATACCGAGGAAGAGCCGGGTCCGCCGTTGTATACAAAGGTGAGGGGCCGGCGGCTCGGATCCCGGGTGTCGGTGCGGGTGTAGGCGGTGTAGTACAGGCTGCCGATCGGCTCGTCCTTGTCGTTCCGGAGCAGGATCGTCGCCGCCATGGCGCGATAGGGAACGACCTGCCCGTTGATCCGGATCGTGTGCTCGGTGACCGAGGAGTCCTCCCTGGGCACCGGCATCGGGGTCTCCCGGCTCGTCGTGTCGTGTCCGGCCGGGCGCTGGGCGAGGGCCGGGGAGACGGCAATCACCCCCACGATCAGGCTGAAGGCGGCGGCTGAGACACGCATGGTTCCTCCTCTGGAGAGCTGGGGACGGCGACCGGTGAGGGCGGCGCCCGGACGGAGCTGGTGGCCGGTATCGGCCGGCATCGAAGGCAAGATAGCATCGGTTCCGCGGGCCTGTCTCGCCGCTCCTGACGGCCGCGTGTATCTTCTCCCCCTGGCCGCGGATCCGGTTCACAGCAGGGCGAAAGGTGACCACCCTGGGTAACGAGACCTTCCAGTTTCTGGCGGGCGCGGTGCACATCGTGCTCGCCGTCGGCCTCTCGGCGCACATCATCCTGACCAAGGAGGATGTCCGGGCGGCCATCGGCTGGACCGGCCTGGTCTGGCTGGCACCCTATGTGGGGTCGATCCTGTATCTGCTGCTGGGCATCAACCGGATCCGGCGCCAGGCCGGCCGCATCCGCCGCCGGCGGGGCGCAGGGACCGCCCTGGAGTCCTCGCAGGAACTGCCCGGGGGTTTCGGGATTCCCACCGATGCCAGCCCGTTTCATCACGGACAGGCCAGACTGGTGACCAATGCGACCGGTGTGCCCCTGACCCGGGGAAACACCGTCGAACCGTTGATCGATGGCGACGAGGCCTACCCGGCCATGATTGAAGCCGTCGACCGGGCCAGCCGGAGCGTGGGCCTGGTGACCTACATCTTCGACCGGGGACGTGCCGGGGACCGGTTTGCCGATGCCCTGGCCCGGGCAGTCGCCCGGGGCGTCGAGGTCCGGGTGTTGATCGACGGGGTCGGCGCCCGCTACAGCCGGCCGCCGATCGTCCGCGAACTGCGCCGGCGCGGCGTGCCGGTGGCCCTGTTCCTCCCGTCGTATTTCTTTCTGCCGTATCCCTACTCCAACCTCCGCAACCATCGCAAGATCATGGTCGTGGACGGCGTGCTGGGATTCTGCGGCGGGATGAACATCCGGGACCAGTGCCTGCTCCAGTCGACCCCGAAAGGCGCCACCCGCGACCTGCACTTCCGGCTGCGCGGGCCGGTCGTCCGCCAGCTGGTGAGCACCTTCGCCTTCGACTGGAGTTTCACCACCAAGGAGCAGCTGGGCGGGCCGACCTGGTTCCGGGATATCGAGCCCGCGGGAGACGTCTACGCCCGGGGGATACCCGACGGCCCCGATGAGGACTTCGAGACGCTGCTGATGACGCTGCTGGGGGCGCTCGCCATGGCCCGCCGCTCCATCCGGGTGGCCACACCCTATTTCCTGCCCGACCCGCCCATTATCGACGCCTTTCGGACCGCCGCGCTCCGGGGCGTTGAAGTCGAGATTCTGCTGCCGGCGAAGAACAACCTGCGGCTGGTGCACTGGGCCGCGATGGCGCAACTGAAACAGGTGGTCCGCTGGGGCTGCCAGGTCTACTTCGTCCCGCCGCCCTTCGACCACTCCAAGCTGATGGTGGTCGACGGTGAGTGGTCCCTGCTGGGCTCGGCCAACTGGGACCCCCGGAGTCTCCGGTTGAATTTCGAGTATGTGGTGGAGTGCTACTCGACTGTCCTCGCCGGACAGTTCGAAGCCCTGCTGGATGCGAAGCGGACGGGTGCTCACCTGGTGAGCCGCCACGAACTCTCGCGCCGGAGCTTCCCGGTCAAGATGCGGGACGGACTGGCGCGACTGGCGCAGCCGTATCTTTGATGGTGCCGGGTGCAGAGTGCCGGGTGCAGAGTGCCGGGTGCCGGGTGCCGGGTGCCGGGTGCCCCAACTGGACTCGCCAGCAGGGAACCATCCAATCATCCAATCCCCTAATCCTCCAATCCCTCAATCCCTCAATCCCTCAATCTCTCAATCCTCCAATCCCTCAATCCCTCAATCCTCCAATCCCTCAATCCCTCAATCCCTCAATCCCTAAATCACCGCCAGCCACCGCGCGATCTGCTCGGTGGATGGCACGCTTCCCGAGTGCACCAGCCGGTCGTTGATGACCACTGCCGGCGTGGTTTCCACCTCGTAACGCATGTACTCGGTGAGGTCGCTGACCCGGGTTACCGCAACCGGTATCCCGAGCCGGCGGACGCTTTCCTCGATCCGGCGGGCCGCCTCCCGGCAGTTCGCGCAGCCTGATCCCAGAACCTTGATGGTTTTCACTGTGTGAGACCCCGGTCTTTGCCATCCCCAAGCTGGCAGAAGTCCGATGAAGATCCCCTGAAATCCCCCCGAATCGGTCTTGAAGTTCCCCCGTGAAGGAAACCCGGCCGGATGGTGTCTCTCAATCGGGGGCCGGGCCGGCTGGTCCGGGGAACCACCGGATCGTTCATCCTTCAGAAGGGAGTATCTCCATGCAGGCCAACAACATTATGCGTGCGGTCCTGGCGGGCCTGGTCGGAACGGCAGCCATGACCGCCTTGATGCTCATGGCCCCGATGATGGGGATGCCGAAGATGCCCGTCGGTGAAATGCTCGGGGCGTTTCTCGGTATCGGGGCCGCGGCGGGCTGGGCCATGCACGTCATGATAGGAGTCGTCCTGGCCACGATCTACGGACTGGCGGTGGCGGCACGCGTGCCGGGGGCGCCCGCCGTCCGAGGCGCCGTCTACGGCATCGGGGTGTTTCTGGTCGCGCAGCTGCTGGTGATGCCGATGATGGGCGCGGGTGTGTTCTCCGGCGGCAATATCCCGATGATCATGGGAAGCCTGATGGGCCACCTGGTCTACGGGGCGCTGGTGGGGGCGATCTACGGCCGTCCCGAGGCGGCCCGGGCCCCGAGCCACGCCTGATCCCGGCACCCGGGAACCGGCGGATGTTGTCCAACCGTCCGTCGGCGAAGCAACCCGGGTGGTCGCGGTGTCTTCAGAATCAGGATGACGACGAGCCTCGTGAAACCGCTGTCGATGTTGAGTGCCGAGGGCCGGTCCGGCCGGCCGGTGCCGCCCGGGCGTGCCTACGAGGAGATCCTGGCGGATCACCTCGATCCGCTCTATCGGGCCGCCCTGCGGCTGTGCCGGGGTCGCCCGGCGGATGCGGAAGACCTGTTGCAGGAAACCGCCATGAAGGGCTTCAAGGCGTTCGGGCAGCTTCGATCGGAGTCGGCGGCCCGCGGGTGGCTCTTCACGATTCTCACCCGCACCCACCTGAACCGGATCCGTTCGATCCGTCGCCGCGGTGAAGAACTCGAGGCGGATCTGGATGAGTCGGCCTTCGAGGAGGCCCTGGCCGGCTGGCGTCCTCTGCCGCAGCCGGATGAAGCACTCCGCCGCACCCTGCTGGGTGAGCGGGTGCAGGCGGCCGTCGATGACCTGGACATTTCACTCAGAGAGGTCGTCTGGCTGGTCGATGCGGAGGGGTTCAGCCACCGGGAGGTTGCCGCGATGTTGCGCATCCCGGAGGGAACCGTGGCTTCACGGCTGTTTCGAGCCCGCCGGGCCCTGCGGGAACGACTGAGTGACATGAAAGAATGGAACTATCGGTAACATGGAGGATGCCGTGACCAGCCCCTGCGGCCGGGCGAGACGCCTGATGTTTCCCGCCGAGGGCCCTCGACTCGAATCGGACGAGAGCCGGTGGGCCCGGGATCACATGGAGCATTGTCCCGCCTGCCGGCAGTTCATGGAGGACATGGCCCGGTTGCGGGCGACGGTCCGGGACGGTGCCGGGGATTCCCCCGCGCCTTCCGCGGTTCGCTCCCGGGTCTTCGAGGCGGTGTCGCAGGCTCGCCTGGACCGGCGGGTGTACCGCCGGAGGTGGACCGGAATCGTGGTCGCCGCCGCCGCCGTCGCCATGGTCGCGATCGCACTATGGCGGCCCCATCCGCGGATCGAAACGGTCGCACCGATCACCGCGCTGGTCGACGATCACGTCCGGGCAGGCTCCGCGGCCGAGATACGGTCGGCGGACCAGCGGGAAATCGAACGCTGGCTCTCCGCCCGGCTGGCCTTTGCCGTGAGAGTGCCTCCGCTGGAACAGGGCAGCCTGCGCGGCGCCAGAATCTGCGTCATCGAGGGTCGCGCGGGGGCGGCCGTGGAGTACGAGATCGAAGGGGTTCTGGTCTCCTACTATGTGCTGATGCTGCCCGGCCCGCAGGGGCCGGACCAGCCTGCCGGCCCGCCCCGTCTGGCCACGGGTACCAGCGCCGGGTACCGCCTGGTCTCGTGGGCCGACGGTGGCCTCAAGCACACCCTGGTCGGCGCGCTCCCCGGCCGCCGGCTTGAGCAACTCGCCCACCTCTGCATGGAGCAAGTGATGGCCGCAGGACCTCGGCACCGGGGTCCTCCGGTCACCGTTCCCGACCGGGCCGATTTCGTCACCGCAGGGTAGCCGGGATCCGTGCCCTGTGCATCCACACTCATCCATCAGCCGACTCCGGCGATGGACGGCGAACTTCCCGCACGGATGGGGCAGGGTCCCGTCAGTGCCCGGTGCCAGCCCCGCATCCCGAAGCGCCGGTGGAGGATGGAGCCGGTACGGCAGCCCTTACCCGGCCGCGACCAGTGCCCCGGAATCCGAGCCTGTCCCGTTCCCGGCGATCCGCTCGAGCACCGGACGGAGGGCCTGTATCCCCTGGCGGATACGCGCTTCGTCCGCGGCCCCGAATCCGAAGACCAGCCCCTGCCGCAGCGGAGGCGTCTCGTAGAACTGTGAAAGCGGGAGAACCTCGACCCCGGCCGCAGCCGCGGCGGCGGCCACGGCCGTGTCCCGGGCGCCGGTTCGGACGGGAAGCCATCCCACCACGCTGAGCCCCATGCGGTCAGGTTCGAACTCGAGCAGACCGCCCAGTTCGGTGCGGGCCAGTTCGAGCAGGAGGTCGCGTCGCCGCCGAAACAGCTTCCGCACCTTCCGCAGATGCCGGCCGAAGTGGCCTTCGGCGAGGAAATCGTGCAGGACCAGCTGCGGCAGCAGGGCCGGGCCGAGATCGGTGAACACGCGGAGCCGCAGCAGGGGCGCCACCAGCGATCGTGGCAGGACGATATACCCCAGCCGCAGCGTCGGCAGCAGCGCCTTGCCGAACGAGCCCACGTAGATCACCCGGTCACTCTCGTCCAGGCCCTGCAGCGCGGTGATCGCCTGTCCCTCATGGCGGAACTCGCTGTCGTAGTCGTCTTCGATCAGCCAGGCCCCGGCCTCCCGGGCCCACTCCAGCAGCCGCAGCCGTCGCTCCAGCGACATCGTCACGCCAAGCGGGAACTGGTGCGACGGAGCCACGAATGCGAGTCGAACGCCCGAGGGCGCCGATGGAAGCGAGGCGGTCTGCAGACCCAGCCGATCGACCGGGACCGGGACCAGAGACAGGCCGGCGGCCCGAAAGACCCCGCGCGCACCCGGGTAGCAGGGATCTTCGATCACCGCGCGCTGGCCCGGGTCGGTCACCGTCCGGGTGGCCAGGTCCAGGGCCTGCTGGGTGCCGGAGACGATGACGATCTGGTCCGGGTCGCACCGCAGGCCCCGGGCCGAGCCGAGGTAGGCGCCCAGGGCCTCGCGGAGCGGCCGGTAGCCGGCCGGCTCCACCGGGTCGCCCAGCAGCTGTCGCGAACGCGCCAGGTGACGGCGGGTGAGCCGGGACCAGGTCTGCCACGGGAACTCTCCGCCGGCCGAAAGGCCGACCGTGAACGCGCGACCCAGGCCACGGCCCGACGGCAGAGGAGTGGGGATCTCCTCCAGCGCCCGGCAGCGTTCCGAGACGGCCGTCCGGGGCTCGGAGCGGTCCGACGGGACCTGGCCGTACCGTTCCAGCAAAGGGCCCTCCAGGGTCGGTGTCACCCGGGTGCCCGCCCCGACCCGACCCACGAGGTACCCCTCGACGATCAGCTGCTCATAGGCCAGCAGGATCGTGTTCCGCGACACCCCGAGATCCTGCGCCAGGAGTCTGGTTGGCGGCAGCATCGCTCCCGGGCGCAGCCTGGCCGAGAGTACCGCTTCGCGGATCTGCTGATAGACCTGACGGTAGAGCGGTGTACCGGAATCCCGGTCGAGAGGTGCTTCGAAGAGTCGAGCATCGAGCGATGTCATTGGCAGCATTCGGGTTACCTGGCTGGCCCGGGTCGGGTGCTGGATTCAGGAGCCCGGCGATTGGCCTTCCCGTTCACCTTCACACTGGTCTGACGAGGGAGCCATTCGGGCCTGCACAGCGGCCGGTCGCGATGAAACAAACGACCCGTGGTTTACGTTACGAGGTGAAACGGATGTGGTTCTCGCTTCCAGGTCCACGCGGAGATACCCGATCATGCGACACTACTGGCTTCGAATCGGTGGCGGGGCGCTGCTGATTTTCGCGGTGGGAATGGGAATGGTGGTGGCTGGACGGCGGGGGGTCGAACGGGCCAAGGAGTACATCCGTTCGGCGAACAGCTTCAACGTGCCGATTGCTCTGCTCCCCTTCAAACTGAATGGCCGGACGGTCGGGAGCATCCGCCAGATTCAAGTCGACCGGGACGGTCCCAGCCGGATCCGCAGCATCAATCTTACCGTCCGGCTCGACGATCTTGCCGCCTTGGACCGGCTGGGGGATTGTGCGCTGTCGGCGCACGGTCTTCGGGACTTCAATGATCGCACCACGTTCCTGTGCGAGTCGCCTGCCGAGTCGAGTGGAGACCTGGTGCCCTTCGGGCGGGTCACGTTCCAGCCGACGGGTGTGGTCCGCGAGATCCGGGTCACGCCGGCGGAGGCCCGGGAATTCAACCTGACCCCGGTGTCGGCGCCGTCGGTCCCGTCGGCCCCGGCCGGCCGCCCCGCGGTGGTGACCGGTTCCGCGGTGGACCTGCGGGCCGATGCGGCCGGTGCGCTGCTGCAGATCCGGGACCGCAACGGCCGCCAGGTCGTCCAGCTGAATGCGGATTCCGGTGGGGCCTTTCTCAGGATCCGGGATGAGAAGGGACGTGAAGTGGTGAAACTCAGGGCCGACAGCGGTGGCCTGCTGTTCCACCTGCTCGGCGATTCCGGCAAACGCATCGATATCCACGCCGACTCGAGCGGCGCCCGGGCAACGACGCATTAGGGCCGGCTGTTCCCGAGCGGGTCCTGCCCGCGTTCCCTGGTTCGCCGGCTCCGGCGGCCCGGGGAGCGCGGGCGTTTCATTTCCGTTTCGCCGTTGCAACGACGTTTCACCGGCACAGTGGGTGTGGCACAAACCGGTGTCCTGTACGTCCAATAGCTAGTCGGGTGATTCATACGGAGACTCATGTGATCGCGGGTTCAATGCCTTTGGTGAGCACCGCGGGAGCGCAGGGCGTCCCAACTTCGGCCGTTTTCAGGCGGCCGACAGGCCGCGGTATGACTGTCAAGCGTATTCTCGTTCTGGACGGTGAGACCGGTTTCGTGCAGAGCCTCCGGCACAATCTCGAGCTGGAGGGCCACGAGGTGCTGGTCGAGCCCGACGGCCGCTGGGGCGTGACGCAGGCGCGGGCCTATCAGCCGGATCTGGTCATTATCGACCTGGGCCTGCTCCAGGATGGACAGTTCGGCGTCCTGGTGGAGTCGGCGGAGCGTCCGCCCGTGCTGGTGCTCTCCAGCCGGCCGGAGGAGGCCTCGCGGGTGCAGGGCTTTCAGCTGGGACGGGACGATTTCATCATCCGGCCGGTGAGTATTGTCGAACTGCATCGCCGCATCGACTCCCTGCTCCACGGGGGCCGGGGCTCGAACGGCTCCGGGGCTCCGCCACCCCTGGTCGAAGAGGTGATCCATCATTTCGGCGAGGTTGAAGTCCGGGCGGAGACCCGGACCGTGCTGCGCCGGGGGGAGCCGGTATCGCTGCGCTTGAAGGAGTTCGATCTGCTGATGGCGCTGCTGGCCCGGGAGGGCCGGGTGGCCACGCGGGCCGACCTGTTGCGGGAAGTGTGGGGTTACCGGACCTGGGTAGCGACCCGGACCGTGGACACCCACGTCGCGGAACTCCGCCGCAAGCTGGAGGACGATCCTTCGACGCCGCGGCACATTCTCACCGTGCGCAAGATCGGTTACCGTCTGCAACGCTGAAACGTCCGCATCATCCCGCCGGCCTTCCCCCCGCACGTTCCATCCGCCTCACCGCCTTCTGACAACTCTATCACGCTCGTCTGACAATCCTGGACGTCTATACCTATGCGTCGACGTTGCCGCCGCGGCAGCGCGGACGCGCCGCGGGCCGGCCCGGAGACTCCGGGGTTCCGAGGCCCGCGGCTTCATGACATCCCAATCATGGAGGCGGTATGGACCAGACTTCTGTTCGAACCTTGGTCCGTCGAGCGCGCAGGCTGGCGTTCGCGGCAGTCGCGCTGACGCTGGGAGCCGGCGAGCTCCTGGCGCAGGGGGCTGGTAAGATCGAGGGACGAGTCCGTGATCAGACCGGCGCGCCGATCGCCAGTGCGCAGGTCGTGATCGTGGGTACGGCGTTCGCAACCCGGACGAGCAACACCGGGTATTACTTCTTCAACAATGTGCCGGTCGGGACGATCAACGTCCGGGCGGCGGCCATCGGGTACCGCCCTACCGAAGCGACCGGCGTGCGGGTGCTCGCGGGACAGACCGTTACCCAGGATATCCAGCTGGAACAGACGGCGGTCGAAATCGAGAGCATCAACATTGTCGAGACCGTGAATCCGCTGGTCCCGCGGGACGCGGTTACCACCAAGCAGCTGATCGACGGCGAGTTCAGCAGCAAACTGCCCGTCGACCGGCTGGCCAACCTGTTTGCCCTCGTTCCGGGGGTGACCTCGACGCCCAATGGGACCGCGCTGTCCATCCGCGGCGGCCGGACCGATCAGGCGGCCGTGTATATCGACGGCGTCCCCGTCGCCTCCGGGTTCCGGGGGACGGGCTTCGTCGGATCGGGCGGCACCACGATCTCCGTGGGCACCAACGCAATCGAGCAGGCCGCCATCACGACCGGCGCGCCCTCATCGGAGTTTGGCAACGCGCAGTCCGGGATCGTCAGCATCGAGACCCGCTCCGGCGGGCAGCAGCTCCATGGGAGCCTCGGGTACGAGACGGACGAACCTCTCGGCGTGAACCACGGTTACGGGTTCAACCGGATCCAGGGGAGCCTGGGCGGGCCCCTCCCGCTCCGCAATCTGACGTTCTTCGTCTCGGGTGTGCTGGAAGGACGCCAGGCCGCGCCGGCGGGGGTGGACGCGGACAAGTTCCCGGTCTTCGTGCAGTCGGGCGTGGATACGACGGTGGCGGTGCCGAGTGCACTCAACGATCCCAATGCCGACACGACCGTGGTCGATGTGCAGACGTTCAGCATGTATCGCGGCCGCTGTGATGCCTTCAGCGGCAGCGCGAACCGCGACATCGCCTCCAACTACGGCATCGACTGCCAGGGCATCCGGACCCCGAATACGGCATCGACGCTGTATGAGACGACCGCCAAGCTCAACTATACGTTCGGTACCGGTAACCGGCTCTTTCTGAGCTGGCAGGGCAGCCGGAATCAGGGCCGTCTCTTCAACTACAACAACCTGTATAACCCGCAGGTGACCCAGGGCTTCCGGGTCTGGAACAACATCTTCACCCTGGGCCTGACGCAGAATCTGAGCAAATCGGCGGACCGGGCGCTGGCCCTCGACCTGGCCGTGTCGTATCAGCAGGACCGGACCATCAACAGCCCGCTGACGCGGCAGTCGGAACTCGATACCCGGGATCCGTTCGGCGGCTTCATCATCGGGAACCTCGGCTTCATGTTCGATTTCGACAACTTCCCGCTGAACCAGGAGCTGGTGGACAACTTCCGGAACAACACCCCCGGATCCCGCCGTTCGCCCATTCCGCTGGAGAATACCGCCCAGTACTCGTCGGTCGACCAGTACCGGAACAATGCCTACGGCCTGCTCGGCTTCAACGAGACCGGCACGGCGTTCGGCGGCCAGCGGCTGAACCTCTTCAAGGAGGACCGCTGGGTATTCAAGGGGACACTGGACTGGCAGCTGGATCGCTACAACCGGCTCAAGCTCGGTGGCGACTACACCAGGTATGACATCTCGAATTACTCGCATCAGTTGCTGAGCCAGGCGTTCTCCGACGTCTACATGGAGACGCCGATCCGGTACAATCTCTTTGCCGAGAACCGGCTGGACCTGGGCGACGTGGTCGTGGTGGGCGGGCTGCGCTACGACTTCTATGATTCGCGCGCGTCCCGGCCGTTCGTGCTGGACACGCTGAGCAGCAGCCCGACCTTCGGGGAGTACACCTTCTTCCCCCGGATCAGCAGCTACGGATCCGGCGGGACCACCTTCAACGGGCTTCCCCTGGTGGAGTTCAAGCGGGACAAGAGTCACAACTACCTGAGCCCGCACATCCAGGTGTCGTTCCCGGTGACGGACCGGACCAACTTCCGGCTCTCCTACGCGCACCAGGTGCAGGCGCCCGATTTCAGCCTCATCCTGGGCGGCATCAACACCGACCTGGCGGTGACCAACACCAACCATGTCTACGGCGCCGACCTGGACTTCGGGAAGACCATCTCCTTCGAGTTCGGCATTCGGCACGCGTTCAGCGACGACATGGTCCTGGATATCTCGGCCTACAACCGCGACAATCTGTCCGACGCGGCCGGCCGGCTGGTCTCCTTCCCGGATCCGCTGCGCCAGGGGGCGCCGGTGGACGTCCGGGTCATCACCAATGCCGACTTCGGCAACACCCGGGGCATCGATCTCCGGCTGGACCGCCGGATCGGCCGGTTCTTCAACGGGTCGATCGCCTATACGTATCAGTCGGCCAAGAACACCGGCTCGAATCCGTTCACCTATATCAACTTCGGCTCCCGGATCATCAATCAGGTCTCCGGAGGCAATCAGCCGCCCCCGCAGGGCATCTTCCCCACCGGGAACAGCCGGCCGCACAACCTGGCCGGGTCCTTTGCCCTGACCGTGCCGTCCGACTGGAAGGAAGGCAGCACGATCGGCAACGTGCTGCGGGGCGTCGGCGTTACCGCGCTGTTCCGCTACTCCAGCGGCACGGCCTACACCCGTTGCCCGCCCGAAAGCGGCAATGAAGGCGTCATTTCCGGCCAGGTCTGCAGCCGGGAGTTCGCGGGCGATTTCTTCGGCGCCCGGCGGCCGTCGTTCAAGCAGCTGGACATGAAGTTCACCAAGAGCTTCGGACTCCGCGGCCTCGACATCACCGCGTACCTGGATGCCAGGAACGTGCTGAACTTCGAGAACATTCTGAACGTCTTCGCGACCACCAACGACGTCGTCAATGCCCGGGAACTTGATGTGACACGCAGCGCCGACAGCGCGGGTTTTGCCAGTGAAGCCTCCGCCAACGGCGTCTACGGCGGCGACGGCTCGGTGGACCTCCGCTTCGGCGGCGCCCTGGCCAGCGGCTGCGGCAACTGGGTGAATGCCCAGTCCCAGCCCTCGACCCCGAACTGCGTCTACCTGATCCGGGCGGAAGAGCGCTACGGCAACGGTGATCATGTCTTCGATCTGGCCGAGCAGGAACGGGCCTCGAAGGCGGCGTACCTTGCCGGTGGCAGCATCTCGAACGGTGCCAACCTCGCCCGCGGAATCAACGCCTTTACGGGTGAACCCCGCCGGCTCCGGCTCGGCTTTGAGGTGAACTTCTAACCGGGACCTGTCGTAGTCGGCAGGCCGGAAACGGCAACGGTGAACGGGGCAGGCAATTCTACCCCGTTCACCGTTTGCTTTCTGCCGCCCGCAGTCTTCCTACAGTCCGTTGGCGCAGGTGATTGAGAACTGGACCGGTACGGTCTCGGACTGGTGAACCTGGATCTGCCGGTAGTCGCCGTCATTGACCACGCACCAGCGCGGGATGCCGTTCAGGGCGACCTCGTGGAGGCCGGTCCGGGTGGTCTGGAAGGTCACGCTGTCGTTGGGCTCCAGCAGGGTCTTCCGGCCGTTGCTGATCGAGACCGTATATTCGGTCCCCGGCGCGATGTCCCCGATGGTGTTGACCGCCACGTGAATCCGCCCCCAGGTGGCGTAGGGATAGGGATCCGGGTTGGTGCCGTCGGGTGGGAGGCCACTCACGCCGTTTACTCCGCCGCACGCCACGATGCCCAGGAGCACTACCCCCGCACCCAGGAGCCGATATCGCATACGGGCCTCGCAGACTGGTGTCCCCACCAGCATACGCTCTGGCCCGGCGGACGCAAGAGGGCGGCGCCGGAAGGCGCTCCTGTCGTCCCGGGCGTCGGGCGCTAACTTCCCGCCATGGCGAATGCTCACCCCGTCCTGGACGGCCGCTGGGTCAGGCTGGAACCGCTCGGCCCGGCTCATGTGGCTCCACTCAGCCGGGTGGCCCTGGATCCCGAGCTCTGGCGCTGGACCGTGAGCCAGGTGCGGACCGAGGCCGATCTGCGGCGCTACGTCGAGGCGGCCCTGGATGCGGCCGCCCAGGGGCACGCTGTTCCGTTTGCCATTTTCGACCGGGCGTCCGGTGCCGCCGCCGGCAGCACCAGGTTTGGAAACATCGACCCGCACCACCGCCGGCTGGAGATCGGCTGGACCTGGCTGGGCCGGGCGTTTCAGCGGACGGCGCTCAACACCGAGACCAAGTACCTCATGCTCCGGCACGCCTTCGAGGGTCTGGGGTGTATCCGGGTCGAGTTCAAGACGGACGTTCTCAATGCCCGTTCCCGCGAGGCGATCCGGCGGCTGGGCGCGGTGGAAGAAGGCGTCCTGCGGCACCACATGATCACCGAGTCCGGCCGGGTGCGGGACACCGTGTACTACAGTATCCTGGCGGCCGAATGGCCGGCCGTCCGGGAACGGCTGGAAGCCCGCCTCGCCCGCTGAAACCCCGATCCAGGGAGACCTTTCGTGCCCCGCCCGTCCAGTTCGTCCCCGGAGCAGACCCGGCACCATCTCACGGTGCCACGCACGGCCCGCTACCTGACCCTTGGCTCACCGGTCGGCGCGCGTGAGGTCTGGTTCGTGTGTCATGGCTACGGCCAGCTGGCGGCGGACTTTCTGCGGGGTTTCGGACCGGCCGCGGCACCGGACCGGTTGATCGTGGCGCCCGAGGGGCTCTCGCGGTTCTATCATGACCAGGGCCGGGGGCCGGTCGGCGCCAGCTGGATGACGCGGGAAGACCGCGATCAGGAAATCACGGACTACGTTCGCTACCTCGATCTGCTCTACGAACGCGTGTTCAGCGAACTTGACCGCGACGGGGCCCACTGCACCGCCTTCGGATTCTCCCAGGGTGTGGCCACCGTGGCCCGGTGGGCGGTCCATGGCCGGTCCCGAATGGACACCCTGGTGGTCTGGGCGGGCGGTTTCCCCCCCGAGATCGATCTGGTCCAGACCGCGCCGGTCTGGCAGCGTCTCCGGATGGTGTTCGTGGCCGGCGCCCGGGACCGGATCGTTGCCCCGGACGTGGTCGCGCGCCAGCAGCAACGCTTCCTCGAAGCGGGGTATTCCGCCGATTTCCACCGCTTCGACGGCGGCCACCGGCTGGATCGTGCGGTGCTGTCCCGGCTCGCGACGCCGCGCTAGTCCGGGCCGTTGAGCGTGACCCGGGCCGGTGGTAAGTTGCGCCCCATGTTTGTCGCGCATGGACCGGCCGGCCGGGTTCTCATCCGGAGGCATCGGCACAACCGGCTGCTCGGGTTGGTCATCTTCCTGAGCTTCGGCACCATGGTTCCCGGCTGGGGACACATGGTGTGCCCGATGCACGGCCCGATGCCGGCCGGGGTTCAGGCGGCACATGCCCACGGGCACACGGTTCTGCACCGGCCAGCGGGGCCTCCCCCCTCGCCGGGCTGCGGGTTCTGTCTGTGTCCCGAATGCGGGTGCACCGGGTCCGTCGCCGGGCTGCCCGGCTGCGGGCCGGTTCGGCCGGCCTCCCCGGACAGCGGCTATTCCGCTCCGGTCGCGGCCGTTTCGCGGCACCGGCCGCCCCCGCTGCGGTATCGCCTCCCACCGGCCCACGCCCCGCCCCGCTTCTCCTGATTGCCAGTGTACCTCGAGCATCTCTCGAGCCGCGCCGCGTCCCGGCGCGGCCGTGACGCCGTTTGACTACTGACAAGGAGAAGTTCCATGAAGACCCTGAACCGGGCCGTGCCGGCCCTGGCGAGCCTGTTGCTCCTGTGGACCCCCGCGGCCGCCCAGCAGTGGACCTCGGCCCGTCCCGACGGACACGCGCCGATCGGCGTCATGGCCGACCACACCCACGAGAAGAACGAAATGATGCTCTCCTACCGGTACATGCGGATGTCGATGGACGGCCTCCGCACGGGCACCGACGCTCTGACCGCGGGGGACGTGCTGGCCACCTATCCGGTCACGCCGGTGAAGATGCCGATGCAGATGCACATGTTCGGTGTCATGTACGCGCCGGCGGACCGGGTCACGCTCATGGCCATGGTCCCGTTTGTGAAGAAGGACATGGACCACGTCACGGGCATGGGCGGGAAGTTCACCACCAGTTCTTCCGGCCTGGGGGACATCAGCGCGCAGGCCATGATCGTGCTGTTCAACCGGAACCGGCAGAGAGTCCATCTCACCGCCGGCGTGAGCCTTCCGACCGGCTCAATCGACGAAATGGACCAGACGCCGGCCAGCATGGGGAACGACGTGCAGCTGCCCTACCCGATGCAGAGCGGGTCCGGCACGTTCGATCTCCTGCCGGGCCTCACCTACCTGGGACAGACCGACAGTTATTCCTGGGGTGCCCAGGGGAGTGGTGTCATCCGGCTGGGCGACAACGACCGGGATTATCATCTGGGCAACGCGCTGGCCGGCACCGTGTGGGGGGCACGGCGCTGGAGCCAGTGGGTCAGCACCTCCCTGCGCCTGGCCGGCCGGACCTGGGGTGAAATCAAGGGCGCCGATGCCGCGCTCAATCCGATGATGGTTCCGACGGCGGATCCGGCCAACCAGGGCGGCAACCGGATAGACGCCCTCGCCGGCATCAACTTCGAGGTGGCCCGCGGCGGGCTCAAGGGCCAGCGCCTCGCCATCGAATTCGGTGTTCCCGTCTACCGATCGGTGAACGGGATCCAGCTGGAGTCGGATTGGGTGCTGACCGCGGGCTGGCAGTACGCTTTCGCTCTGAAGAGGTGAACCGGAGCCGGTGCCGGGCGACAGGGGGCGGGCTCGGCCCGATGAGCCGGCCCCTCGTTGCCCGTCACTCCTCGCTCCCTTTCAGCCTGCGCAGCATCCGCCGCTGCTTCTTGTCCGGCTTCCCCTCGGCGAAGTCGAAATCCGGAGCGCTCCGGAGCTGCAGGGCCAGGGCCGCCCTCGCCTTCCGGCTGTCGTCGGTCTCGCGGTAGAGCAGAGCGGCGCGGGTGGCGGGGCCGCGGACGCTGGCGAGCTCGAGAACCTCGACGTCGTGGGCATAGGGTCCGAGCCGGATCCGCACCCGGTCACCGGGGTGAAGGTGGCGTGCGCGCTTGGCCCGCTCGCCGTTCACCTCGACCCGGCCTTTCTCGATCGCCGCCGCGGCCAGAGCGCGGGTCTTGAAGAAACGGGCCGCCCACAGCCATTTGTCCAGCCGGACCTGATCGCTCATCCGTTGTAGATCTCCCCGCCGCGCTCCTGATAGAGCTGCAGGACGGCCGCCGCCTCGGTCCGGCAGACCGCATGCTCGATGACCACACCGCGGGCCCGGAGGTACTCATAGGAGGCCGCGAACACGGGGCCTTCGTCGAAGTGGATCCGCTCCACATCTTCCCGGGTGGCGCCGCACGTCAGGCGGCTGACTCCGCTCCAGTGAATGGCGCCCAGGCACATGGCGCACGGGTCACAACTGGTCGCCAGTTCGTAGGCGATGCCGCCGGCCTCGGTCAGGGCGTAACTCCCCAGCCGCCGCTCGGCCATCATCAAGGCCACGACCTCGGCGTGCAGGATCGAGTTCTGCAGTGCGACCACCAGGTTCATCCCGACCGAGACCAGCCGGCCCGCCGGAAGCGCGTAGACCGCGGCCCCGAACGGCCCACCCGTCCCGTGCTCCACATTGAGCCGCGCGACCTCGATCGCGGTCCGCATGCGGTCCTCCGCGGTCAGACCCGGCCGCTTCCACGCCGCCAGCCGCTGAACCCATGCCGGGTACTCGATCGATACCGCCGGCAGATCCGTCACAGGCCGGAAAAGCGCGACCGCCGGGGACGGAATCCGAGGCCCCGGTTGAGCCAGCGCACCAGTGGGAGCAGCGCGGCGAAATCGCGCGCCAGCAGGGCCGGCAGGGCCGGTCCCAGCACCTGGCGATCGGTAAGGCGGCGATGGGCGGTGAACGACTGATACCGCAGCCAGTCGGCAGCCGGATGGTCCGCCGCATACCCCCGCGGCATGCGCTTGAGCATGGCGTCCTGATCCAGTCCGCCGTACCGGCGCCGGAAGCCGGGGGCGCGTACGATCTTCTCGAGCGTCTCCCAGTCGTCGGCCAGCCGCTCACGGAGCCGTTTCAGCGCGGACCGCTCCGGCATCCAGCACCCGCCGGCGACGATACACCGGCCCGGCTCGAGATGGAAGTAGAATCCCGCCCCTCCGCCTTCGGCGTCCTGGCCCACCGCCCTGCCCGCGTCCTGGTGATAGAACCAGCATCCGGCGCTGATCTGGTAGGGCGACTTGTCGCGGGAGAACCGGATGTCCCGGTGTATTCGGAAGATCGACCGGCGTGGATCCCCGGTGATCTCCGGAGCGACGGCAGCCAGCCGTACGTCCATGAGCTCCACCAGGTGCCGGAGCGGGGCCCGGACCTCGAGCTCGTAGACCGGCCGCTGGCGCTCGAACCAGGCCCTGGTGTTGTTGCGCTTGAGCCCCCGGAAGAACCGGAGGGTCCGCGGCGAAAAGCGCGGCTCGCCGGGGCTGGAGGTCGGACGGGTCGGCATGTTCCAAATCTAGCAGGGCATGTGGCCCCGTCAGGACGGGCCTCCGATAATAGCTCCCGGCGCACGGGATGGTTATTTTCACGGAGCACCCCCCTCTCCTGCATCCCACGAGGCCCTATGGAGGCTCGCCGGTTGGTCCGGCGTACGTTCCCAAGCCAACGCGCCCTTCTTGGATGGCTGTTCGCGTTCCGGGCGATCGTCGCAGTCGGCGGGGTGCTCGGTGCCCTGCTGACCCGCGAGTGGGTCGGCGGGTCCGAACCGGCCCTGATCGTCACGACCGCCGCGCTGCTCGCTTTCATCATCACTCCCTACGGTTACTGGCTCGTCTGGATGAAGGAACGCCAGCCGGGGGTGGTCTTCTATGGTCTGCAACTGATTGTCGACCTCTCACTGGTCGCCGCAATCGTGCACTACACCGGCGGAGCCCAGAGCGTCTTCGTGGCGCTGTATGTGCTCGTCGTCGCCGGGTACACGGCCCTGTTGTCGGTCCGCGGCAGTCTGGTCGCGCTGGTCCTGGTGTGCCTGGTCTATCTGGCGGACGCGTTGTTCGGCTTCGAGCGGGCCGCCGGCCTGGCCTTCTGGGGCCAGCTGGTGGTCGTGCTCGCGGTCTACGCCATCATGGTGCCGATGGTGGGCCGCCTGCGGGAAGCGAGCGAGCAGCACGCCTCGCTGCAGACCGAACTCCAGCGGGTACGGCTGGAGGCGGACGACATCCTCCGGAACATCCGGTCCGGCGTCATCACGGTGGACGGCAGCGGGCTTCTGGCGTACATCAACCCGATGGCAGAACGCCTGCTGGAAATCAACGGTGAGGCCTTCACCGGGAGCGCCGTGCTGGAGCTGCTCAAGCTCCGCTCCCCCGAACTCTGGGCGGCGGTCGTTGCCGCCATCCGGCACGGGCGCAAGGTGAACCGTGCGGAAGGCACCGTGCAACTGGCCGACGGCAAGATGTTCCCCATCGGCCTCAGCACGACCACCTTTGACGAGAACGCCCGGCAGCCTCCGTCGGTGACGGCGATCTTCACCGATATTTCGGACTCCAAGCGGCTGCAGGAACTGCACCTCCGGGCGGAGCGGCTGGAGGCGGTCGCGGCGCTGAGCGCGTCCCTGGCCCACGAGATCCGCAACCCGCTGGCCTCCATCAGGAGCTCGGTCGAACAGCTGTCCCGTTCCACCCGGGCCGACGAGGACGACCGGTTCCTGGGGCAACTCATCGTTCGCGAGAGCGACCGGCTGAGCCGGCTGCTGAGCGAGTTCCTGGATTTCTCCCGGGTCCGGGTCACCCGGTTCGATCCGGTGGACCTCCACGCGGTCACCCTGGCCGCGGCGCGCCTGGTTCAGGAGCACCCCGACGCGACCGCGGCAACGGTCATCGACGTCCGGGGCGGGCGGGCCATGATGGACGGCGACGAGGACCTGCTGCACCGGGTCGTCGCGAATCTGCTGCTGAACGCGGTCCAGGCGGGGGGCGGCAATGTCACGGTGGTGGCCACCACCGGCCCGGCCGCGCCTTCCGATCTGCCGCCCGGGGCCGTGATGCCGAACGCCGTCAGACTCGAAGTCCGGGACAACGGCCCGGGCATACCGGACCATGTCCGGGAACGGCTCTTCGAGCCCTTCGTCACCGGGCGGTCCGGCGGCTCCGGTCTCGGCCTCGCGATCGTCCAGCGCGCCGTCGAGGCCCATCGGGGGCTGGTCCTGGTTGATTCCGACCCGGCCCGGGGTACTACCTTTACCATCTTCTTTCCCGCCAAATGGTCGACTGAGGACGTCGCATGAGCCAGAAACCATCAGTTCTCGTCATCGACGACGAATCCGGGATCCTGGACACCCTTCGGATCCTCCTGAAGAAGGAGGGATTCGAGGTGACCGCGGCCCAGGGCGGCAAGGCGGGTCTGGAGCAGATCCGGACCGGGACCCACGACATGATTCTCACCGACGTCCGCATGCCGCAGGTCAGCGGCCTGGACATTCTGTCGGCGGCGCATGAACAGGACCCGATGACTCCCGTCATCCTGATGACGGCCCAGGCCTCGCTGCAGACCGCGATCTCCGCCGTCAACGCCGGTGCCTTCTACTACATCCAGAAGCCGTTCGCCAACGACGAGCTGGTCGCCATACTCCGGCGTGCCAGCGATTACCGCGCCGTCAAGGTCGAGAACAAGCATCTGCGCCAGGAGATCAAGAAGAAGGACCGGAGCGGCGTGGCCCGGCCGATCGGCAAGTCCCGCCGGTTCCTGGACACGCTGAAGCTGGCCGAGCAGGTGGCCCCGACCGACTCCACCGTGCTCATCAGCGGCGAGAGCGGAACGGGCAAGGAAGTCATCGCCAAGTACATCCACAACCTGTCTAACCGCAGCGTGGGTCCGTTTCTGTCCATCAACTGCGGCGCCCTGCCGGAGAACCTGCTGGAGAGCGAGCTCTTCGGGCACGTGAAAGGCTCCTTTACCGGCGCCGTCCGGGACAAGCAGGGCCTGTTCGCGGCCGCCCGGGGAGGCAGCTTCTTCCTGGACGAAGTCGGGGAAATGACGCCTTCGCTCCAGATCAAGCTCCTGCGGGTGCTGCAGGAACGGGAAGCCATCCCGGTCGGCGCGACCGAATCGATACCGGTCGATGTCCGCATCCTGGCCGCCACCAACCGGGACCTGGAAGAGGAATGCCGGCGCGGCACCTTCCGGTCCGACCTGTTCTACCGGTTGAACGTCATCGCCATCCACCTGCCGCCGCTCCGCGAGCGCCGGGAGGATGTGCTCCCCCTGATCGAGACGATCCTCCAGAATCTCTCGGTGGTCCACGGCACCGATCCCAAGGCCCTCTCCGCCGTGGCTCTCGTCGCCGGCAGGGTCGATGTCTGGCCGGGATACGTGCGCGAACTGGCGAAGGCG
>JBFXBG010000011.1:0-48746 GCA_050183505.1 Gemmatimonadales bacterium
CAGCCGGACCAGAGCCCGTTCGTCGTCGAAGAGGAACTCCGCCAGCGCCCGGGCCGTCTCGGTCTTGCCCACACCGGTGGGGCCGAGGAAGATGAATGAGCCGGTGGGACGGTTCGGGTCCTGCAGGCCCGCGCGGCTGCGGCGGACCGCGTTGGCCACCGCCTGCAGCGCATCCGGCTGCCCGATGACCCGCTGGCCCAGTTCGGCCTCCAGCCGGGTCAGGCGTTCCCGCTCCGACTCCAGCATCTTGGAGACCGGGATCCCGGTCCACTTGGCCACGATCTCGGCGATGTCCTCGGCGTCGACCTCTTCCTTCAGGTACTTGGCCCCCTTCTGGATCTCCTGCAGCCGCGCTTCCCGTTCCACCAGCTGCTGCTCCAGCTCGGGAATCCGGCCGTAGCGCAGTTCGGCCGCCCGCTGCAGATCGCCCTGCCGGGTTGCCTGGTCCACCTCCATCCGCAGGTTCTCGACCTCGGCCTTGGCGGTTCTGAGTTCCTGGATGATCGACTTCTCGGACTGCCACTGCGCCTTCATGC
Source organism: Gemmatimonadales bacterium (assembly GCA_050183505.1). GTDB lineage: Bacteria > Gemmatimonadota > Gemmatimonadetes > Gemmatimonadales > GWC2-71-9 > JBFXBG01. The sequence continues at coordinate 537 of JBFXBG010000011.1, forward strand.
CGTTGCTCCGCTCCCGGAGTTCGGCGATTTCCTGCTCGACCGCCTGCCGCCGCTCCCGCCCGGCCTTGTCCTTTTCCTTCAGCAGAGCCTGGCGCTGAATCTCCAGCTGAAGAATCCGGCGTTCGACCTCATCGATCTCCTGGGGAAGGCTGTCGATTTCGATCCGCAGCCGGCTGGCGGCCTCGTCCACCAGGTCGATCGCCTTGTCCGGCAGGAAGCGGTCGCCGATGTAGCGGTCCGAGAGCGTCGCCGCGGCCACCAACGCGTTGTCCGTGATGCGTACCCCGTGGTGGACCTCGTACTTCTCCTTGAGCCCGCGCAGGATGGCGATGGTATCCTCCACGCTGGGCTCCCCCACCAGAACCGGCTGGAACCGGCGCTCCAGAGCCGGGTCCTTCTCGACGTGCTTGCGGTACTCGTCCAGGGTCGTGGCCCCGACCACGTGAAGCTCGCCCCGGGCCAGCGGCGGCTTCAGCATGTTGCTGGCGTCTACCGCGCCCTCGGCCGCGCCGGCACCGACGATGGTGTGGAGTTCGTCGATGAACACAACATACTTGCCCTGGGCCTCGACCAGCTCCTTGATGACGGCCTTCAGCCGTTCCTCGAACTCGCCCCGGTACTTGGCGCCGGCCAGCAACTGCCCGATGTCGAGTGCGATCAGTTCGTCGTTCCGGAGCGATTCGGGTACATCCCCGTTCACGATCCGCTGGGCCAGCCCCTCGACGATCGCCGTCTTCCCCACGCCGGGCTCGCCGATCAGAACCGGATTGTTCTTGGTCCGGCGGGACAGGACCTGCATGACCCGGCGGATCTCCTCGTCCCGCCCGATCACCGGATCGAGCTTCCCCTTCCGGGCCTCGTCGGTCAGGTTCCGGGTGAAGCGCTCCAGGGCCTGATACTTCTGCTCCGGACTCTGATCGGTAACCCGGTGGGCCCCCCGGACCTCCTGCAGGGCCTGCTTCAGATCCTCCACCGATACGCCCGCTTCCGAAAGGAGGGCGCGGGCGGTGGTGCCCTTCTCCTCCGCCAGTGCCAGCAGCAGGTGCTCGGTGGAGACGTAGGCGTCATCCAGCGCCTTGGCCTCCTTCTCGGCCCGGTCGTAGACCCGGTTGAGTTCGCGGGCGAACGTCGGCTCGGCCCCGGTGCCCTCCTGCACCGGAAAGCGGGCGACCTCCCGGTCGACTGCCTCCCGCAGGCTGGTGACGTTGAGCCCGGCCTTCTGCAGCAGCGGCTGCACCACCCCCTCGTCCTGAACCAGCAGTGCGGCAAAGAGATGGGCATCGTTCACGACCGGATTCCCCCGCTGCCGCGCATCCTGGGCCGCATCCCGAAAGGCCTCCTGGGCCTTGATCGTCAGACGTTCAGGTCTCATTTCGGCTTACTTTCCACTTTTGTTGATTACCGTAAACAGCCTGTTTACAATGGTTTATACAATGGACTATGAGAATTCACATTCAGAGATATCCTCATTGTCCAGATGGGCAAGTCGCATACCTCGAAACCGCGTCAATTTGGCAGGCTCCTCCCTGATGAGCTCTACTTGCCCCTGCGGAAAGACGAAGAGGGCCCTCCCGTTGTCGCGGGTGAACCCTCAGCGCCGGATGCGTTTGACGATCATTTTTCGAGTGCTGATGCGTTCACCGTCGACGATCAGCTGGTAGTAGTACACGCCATCGGGAGCATCCCGGTTCCCCTCGGTCAGGCGTCCATCCCACACAGCCGAGTGGGATCCACAACCGAGCGGCAGGGCCTGCACCGGTACCTGCTTGTCGCTCATCTGAATCGTCGGTGCCGCCACCACCTGCACCAGCACGTTGTAGACGTTGATGGTGACGACCGGCTGATGGCCCCTGGCGCATACGTCCTGGTGGATCTCGAATGGGATCGTCGTGGACGGAAAAAACGGATTGGGGTGGTTCTCCATCAGCTCGGCCTTGCTGTGGCCGTTGCCCTGAGCCCAGACGGGGGTCGCCAGGACCAGCAGGAGCCCAATCCACCGCCCCGGCTGAATCCACCGGAACATGCGGACTCCTCGTTTCTGACTAGGTAAGGACCGTGTACACACCTCCAGTTGCGTATGGGACTGCCTCCGAAAGGTAATTCCGGGCCAGGGGGATGGATAGGACTGAGGACTGAGGACCGAGGACTGAGAATGAGGACTGAGGAATTAGGACTGAGGACTGAGGAATGAGGAGCCGGGCCGATCCCCGGTTCGGTCAATCCCTGAGCCTTCTGCCTTCTCCCACCCGAACGGTTACGCCCGCCCGGTCGGCCCATTCCAGGAGGGGGATCAGGTACTTGCGGGTGATTCCCAGCCGGTCACGCACTCGCGCAGGTGTGATTTCCCCGGCCTGTCCCAGCTCCCGGAGAGCCGCGACGAACTCCTCCAGCGCCGGCCTGGCATAGTACCGATCCCGCTCCACCGCTTCGACACGGCCCTCCCGGGCCAGCAGGCGCAGCAAGCCCTCCAGGTCATCACTGTCGAGGGCGCGCGCCAGTTCCTGGACCGAGGGTGGAGCCAGGCCGGCCTGCTCCAGGTGGGCGACGATCCGGTCCAGCCGTTCCTCGCCACCGCGGACGTGGGGCGTGAAATCCGGAGTCCGGACGACTCCCTCAGAGACGACCAGCCGGTTGGCCGCCGCGAGCGCCGCAACGGCCGGCTCGACGAGCGAAGCAGGCGAACCGGTGAGGTGCCGGAGCCGGCTCCGGGGAACGCCCGCCTCCATCGGGTGCGACCGCTGGTGTTCCTTGACCCCCTGAATCAGACGATCCTCCACCGCCCGGAACCGGGTCACCGGGACGAGGTATTCTCCGACCGCAATCAGGGTGTTTTCCGGGATGGCTGGCGGAGCGTCCGGGCCGAGCACAATGGGCAACTGGTCAACCCGGAGACCCTCCCGCCGGCGTTCGACGAGGGCCAGCAGACGCTCTTTCCCCACCGGGCTCGAGAGGGATGCCGGCCACCCGGCCCCGCGCCTGGGCGGGAGCGGATCGAGCACGACCCCTCCGCCGATGGTGTACACCGGGCTGTACGATCGGATCACCAGGCGGTCCCCGCCCCGGGCGGTGAGCGGCTGGTCCAGGGCCAGCCGCGCGACACCGCTGCGCCCGGGCTCGATCGAGCTTCGGGGATGGACCCGGGCCATGACCTCCGCCGTCCCCAGATGGCACCGGATCCGGGTCCTGGCGGTGAGCGAACGCGGGGCGTCCGGATGCAGCTCGAGGAGTACGTCCAGGGCGGTCGTTGCGCCCCAGGGATCGGCGGCGGACACGATCATGTCCCCCCGGCGAATGTCCTCCCGCGCCACGCCGGTGAGCCCCAGTGCCGCCCGGGAGCCCGCCGTGGCCCGCGCCTGGGCCTTCCCGTGGCTCTCCACGGAACGGATGCGGACCTCCCGGCCTCCCGGCATGATCCGGGCGGCTTCCGCCGCATCCAGGGAGCCGGACCAGACGGTGCCGGTCACCACGGTTCCGATTCCGGCCACGGAGAATGACCGGTCGACCGGCATCCGGAAGAGATCCTCGCTCCGGGCCGGCAGCTCGCCCGCCACGCGGAGAATCCGCTGCCGCAGCTCCTCGACTCCGCGACCGGTCGTGGCCGAGGTGATCACCGGGGCTTCGAACCCGATCGCGGATCCCTGGAGCCATTCCGAGACTTCCAGGTTCACCAGGTCCAGCCACTCCGCCTCCACCAGGTCCGCCTTGGTGATGACCGGGATCCCCCGTGGAATGCGGAGCTGCTCGGCGATGATCCGGTGTTCCCGGGACTGCGGCATGATGCCCTCGTCCGCGGCGATGACCAGCAGGATGAGGTCGATCCCGGTGGCTCCGGCCACCATGGTCCGGACAAAGTCTTCGTGCCCCGGGACATCGACGACGCCGGCCTCCTGCCCGCCGCCCAGGTCGAAGGGCGCGAAGTTGAGCTCGATGGTGATACCCCGGGCCCGCTCTTCGCGCAGCCGGTCCATGCGGTGGCCCGTCAGAGCCTCGACCAGCGCCGACTTCCCGTGATCGATGTGCCCCGCCGTCCCGATGATCATGCCGCCGCCCAGGGACGGCGGAGCCAGAAATCCAGTGCGGGGAGAACCGCACCTTCGCCCAGATGATGGTGGATATAGCGGGACAGGAGCCGCCGATGCGCGGCCTGGCGCCGGTCATCGAGGGCGGGGAGCGGACCGGCGGCGCTGAGCAGGGTCTCGAGGTCGGCCCGGTCCCCCGGGGGGAGCCGGGTGACATCCTGCACGGCGGCGCACCCCGCGCACAGGGCCCCGCCTTCGCGGGTGCTGAACGCCAGCGGCCCGGCGGGAACATCCGCGCCGTCGCGGACACAGGAGGTGAGGGAGGGCGCGAATCCGAGTGACCCGACCAGCGACCACACCGCCCGCAGTGCGGCGGTGCCCACCCCGGCGACCGGTGCCGTCTCCAGGATGTCGAGCCCCTCGGCCAGAACCTGGAAACTCTCCGGGTGGGCATCGGCCGGGGCAAACCGGATCATCAGTTCCGCCAGCGCCTCCGCGGCGGCATATCGTTCGACGTCTTCGGTGAGGCCGGCCCGAAGCCGGGTCAGATCAAACGCGGTGAGCAGCTGCAGGTCACGCTGGGGCCGGACAATCAGGTGGGCGACACCGTCACTCAGGACCTGCAGCGCGGCCCCGAACCGGCTCTTCGGCCGGAGCGCGCCCTTGGCGATCGCACTCTGGACCCCGAAGTCTTCCGTCGCAAGCCGGACGATCTTGCTGGTGTCGCCGTAGCGAAGTGCGGAAAGGATAATGGCCGGAGTCGCGGCGGCGGGCATGGAGCAAAGCTAATTGGATGATTGGATGATTGGATGATTGGGGATTGGATGATTGGGTTGCGGCATGGGGTCCCTGGGCGGGTGGCGCCCATGCGCTCGAGGCCCCGGCGAAATCATCCATCATCCAATCATCCAATCCCCAACGCTCAGCTTCCCGGCGGGATACTCACGACCGTCGCGTAGATCGCGCATTCGCCGAGGCCGATCGTCCGCGACTCGGTCAGATCCGACCGGAGGACGTGGGCCACGCCGCCCTGGCCTCCCTGGCACGGTCCGGTGCTGATTGCGTAGATCCGGCCCTGACCGTCCACCGCGACGGAGGAATTCCCCGGAACGGCCACCCCGTTCCCGGCCCCGATCACCACCGCGCGCGTCCGGGTGTTGAACTCCATGAGTCCCTCGGCGAACGAGCTGATGAACAGGCGCTCGCCGGCATCCGCCGCCAGCGATCCGGGGCCGGTGCCGAACCCGCCGAAGTTGCCGACCTCCTGCCGGCCCACCGGGTCGACGATGGAAAGACGGCCCTCTCCACTGAAGAAGTCGCCGCTGCTCACGACGTACAGGAGCCCGTCGGCACCCACGGCGGCAAACCCCGCGTTCCCCGGTCCCGGCAGACCGATGGAATCGATACCGGTGGCCGGGAGGTTGGTCAGCGGGTCGATGACGGTGATCCAGCTCGGGCCGGCCGGCGCGAACTGAACCAGATTGGCGTTGAGGACAAAGACGCGGCCCCGGGTAAAGACCACGCCGTCCGGGTACACCCCGACCGCGACGCTGGCGGTGTCCCCCGTCAGGTAGTTCACCCGGGTGACGGTATTGAGGTTCGGATTGGCCACGTAGGCGATGGAGTCATCGATGATTGCGGCCCCGGTCGCGCCCGACCCCGACGGGAGACCGATCGTCCGGAGCACCTGACGGGTACGGAGGTCCACCACGACCACGGAGTTGTCCAGGCCCATGGGCACCAGGGCGATGTCGTTCAGGGCCGCGACCGACACCGGAGTCGGTGTCGTGCCGCCCAGCGGCACCGTGGTCCCGGCATTGGGATTGTCGGTCGGGACGATGCTGAGGCTCGCCTCGGTGCTGTTCACGACCAGCAGGACTTCTTCCGGCGGCGGCAGCGGAGCCGTGGTCTCGGCGCAGGCGGCGACCACGATGGCCGCGGCGCACGCGCCGGCCCGGATGAGAGGATGACGTTTCATGGCGTATTCAAGGTAATGGAGAGGGAAACCGAGCGGCCCGGTGTGGGGTACCCGGCGATATAGGTCGGCCGCGCGTTGCCCAGGTCCCGGACGTCCGCCCGGAGCCGGATCCAGTCATGCGACCATTCGACGCCGGACGAAACCAGATCGAAGGCCGGGAGGGGATTGGTCCCGGCGCTGTTGGGGAATCGCGGCCCGACGTGCTGCCAGCGGACGTCGAACGCCCAGGCACGGCGGGCCCAGCCGGCGGCGGCCGCGGCGGTGAATCGGGGGCGGTAGCGGACCTGCGGCCCGCCCGGTTGGGCGTAGGTGATGCGGTTCCAGCCGGCGTCGAGATCGAAGTGCATGCCCCATCCCGGTTGCAGGTTGAGCCCGCCCTCCAGCCCCATCCGGCGCACGTCGAAATTCCGCGGGCTCCACACGAACCGGAAATCGGGGCTCCAGAGGACCATGTCGTCGACCCTTCCCCGGTACCCGCGCAGGTTCAGCTCGACCGGCACGGTCAGCAGCGTCGCGCGCTGCTTGACCCCCAGCTCCAGTTCCAGCCGAACGCGCTCCGGCTGGAGGTCGGGATTGAGCCGCACACCCGCGCCTTCGCGGAACAGCAGATCCGCCAGGACAGGAACCGTGACCGCGCTGCCCACACCTGCCTGAAGGGTCGTGTTCCGGTGCGCGAGGACGGCGTCCAGCCGCGCGCTCACCGCGGGCGAGGTCCGGCGGGTCCACCAGTCCAGCCGAAGCGCCGGCAACAGCGTTACGGCTATCGCCCCGGGACGACGGCTGAACCGGCCCTGCAGGGACAGGCCCGCCTGGGAAAATGAGGCGCCGGCTCTCACCGCATCCCCCTCGAACCGGTCCGCCCGTCCCCGGACAACCGCTTCCGCCTCACCCTGCCACCCGGAACCGGAGACGGGCACGCGGCGACCCACCGCGATGGTCCCACCCAGGCCGGACGTGTGGCTGTTGTAGGCGACGAATCCCGGAGGCGGAGCATCGTCCTGCGCCCTCGTTGTGAGCCACTCGGCGGAGGCCGACAGAAACCAGCGATGGCCCATGCGGAATCCGGCCAGGACCGAGCGGTCCCGGGCGCGGGCGGATGGGGATGGATTGACGGTCGTGCCCGGAAGCCCCCGGTCTGACCACCGGCCGCGGAGGACCAGATCCCCGCCGAGCCGCGCCCGGGCATTCAGGGTATAGAACTCGCCACCGGCATTCACCCGCTCCGCCTCGCCGCCGCGCGGCGCGGCATAGCTGAAGCCGTCGGGGGTGTGCTCTCCCATCAGCGCCAGGCTCACACCCTCCGCGGCGATCGCGAGCCTCCCCCGTACTCCGCCCCGGGAGGAAACCGAACCACCCAGCTCGGGCCGGAGCGCGGCCTTGGTGGAAATCACGATCACGGCCGCGGTCGCGCGGCTGCCATAGCGGGCCGTCTGCCCGCCCCGGTACAGCGTCACCCGTTCGATATCCCGGGTCGAGATCCCCCGCAGGTCGGCCCGGCCGGTCAGCGGGTTGTTCACCGGGAATCCGTCGAGCAGGACCAGGACCTCATCAGGCGCACTGCCGCGCACCTGGGCCACGGCTTCGTCACCCGCCCCGCCCCGGCGGATCATGATCCCGCCCCACCCGTTCAGGGCCTCGGCCAGATCGGCGGCACGGCGTTCGAGCAGCCGTCCCGGAATGGTCTCTCCGGTTTCCGGCTCCGCGGTAACGGTCACGGGGTCCAGCTGGACCGCCACGGGCCGGAGGACCAGATCCAGCCGGACCGTGAGGCCGGGCAGTACCTCGACGGCACGGAGCAGGCCGGCGTAACCGGGCGCACGGACCCGGACCATGAACCGGCCCGGCGCGGTACTCCCGAAGAGGAAGCTGCCGTCCTCGCGGGCCAGCCGGTGTTCATCTCCCGCGGTCACCTCCGCCGCCGGAATGGGCCGGCCGGTCACGGCGTCGGTCACCGATCCTTCGAGTCGGGCAGGCGCCTGGGCACTGCCGGGAGCCGCCAGGCTCAGGCTCAGGAGGGCGCAGGCGCCGAATGTCCGTCTCACGACGGATCTCCCGGACGCAGCGGAACGACCTGCGGGGAACCGTCACACCAGGTCGTCACCGCCACCGGCCACTGGAACACCCGCTCGAGCACGTCCTTGCGGAGCACTTCGGCCGGAATCCCCTCCGCGGCCGGGCTCCCTTCGGTGAGCAGCAGCAGCCGGTCGGCGTAGCGGGCCGCGAGGTTCAGATGGTGGGTCACCACCAGCGCCCCGAGCCCGTCGTCCGCCAGCTGGCGGACCAGCTCGAACACCTCCATCTCGTGTCGCACATCGAGGGCCGCCGTCGGCTCATCCAGCAGCATGACGCGAGGCTCCTGGGCCAGCGCCCGCGCGACGCGTACCCGCTGCCATTCTCCGCCGGACAGGGTATCGGTGCGCCGGTTGGCCAGGTCCCCCACGTCGCAGCGCTCCATCGCGTCGGCCACTGCCAGCCGGTCCTCCTCCCGCTCCGGGCGGACTGGCCCGAGGTGGGCATACCGCCCCAGTGCCACCGTGTCCCGGACGCGCAAGGGAAACAGATGCTCTTCATGCTGCGACACGCCCCCGATCACCCGGGCGAGGTCCCGGGCGGGCCATTCTTCCAGCGGGCGGCCCGCGATAGTCACCGTGCCGGCGTCGAGCGGCACCCCGCCAAGCAGGGCACGCAGCAGGGTCGACTTGCCGCTCCCGTTGGGACCGACCACACCGAGCAGCCGGCCGGGTTCCAGCGCCAGCGACACCCGGTCCAGCGCGGGCCGGCCCCGACCGTAGCGGACTCGGAGGTTCCGGGCCTCGAGGATCATGCCAGGCTCCGGCGCAGCAGCACGGCGAACAGCGGGACGCCGACCAGCGCGGTTACGACGCCGACGGGGAGCTCGACCGGCGGTGCGATAGACCGGGCGAGGGCGTCCGCCAGTACCAGGAATGCTCCTCCCAGCACGAACGCCGACGGCAGCAGGGCCGTGTGCAGGGGTCCCCAGAGCCGCCGGATGGCGTGCGGCACCACCAGACCCACGAAGCCGATCATGCCGCAGGCGGCCACGGCCGCCGCGGTGAGCAGTCCGGTCGCTACATAGGCCAGGCGCTTGAGCCGCTCCGGGTCGGCGCCCAGGTGCCGGGCGGTTTCGTCACCCAGGGACAGCAGGTCGAACGACCGGGCGCGGAACAGGAGCAGCCCGAGCGGCACGGCCGCGTAGGCGGCGAACACGCCGACGGTTTCCCAGGAGGCGAGCCCGAACCCTCCCAGCAACCACAGATACGCACTCCGCAGCCGGGCCGCCTCGGTGAGAACCAGGATCGCGCTCACCAGCGCGCCGGTGAAGGCACTGGCGACCACGCCGGCCAGCAGGAGCACGTTGGAGTCGAGCCGCCGGCCCTCGACCAGGCTCAGGCGATACACCAGCCCCAGGACGGCGATGGCGCCGGCGAACGCGGCCGCCGGCAGGCTCCAGGACGCGGTCATGCCCAGCGCCAGGACCAGGACGGCACCGAGGGCCGCGCCGCCGGACAACCCCAGCAGGTACGGATCCGCCAGCGGGTTCCGGATCAGCGCCTGCAGCACCGCGCCGCAGACGGCGAGACTCCCGCCCACGAGAAACGCGAGCAGCACCCGGGGGATCCGGAGCTGGAGCACGATCGCCGAGTCGGCCCCGGCACGATGGGTCAGCGCGGCCCAGATCCGGGCCGGCGGAATGGCAACCGCGCCGAAGCCGACGCCGGCGACCAGGGCGATTCCCGCGAATGCCAGCAGCAGCGGCCAGCGGGAGCGGCTCACGGTACCGCCCGCTGCAACGCCGCCCTCAGCTCACGAATCACCTCCGGCGAGCGGGGCCCCGGCCGGGCAAACGCCGGGTTGGTGAAGTGCAGGAACCGGTGTTCCCGGACGGCCCGGACCGACTGCCATTCGGGCCGTCCGGCGAATGCGGGTGGGGCGGAATCGGTGACCAGGATGAGGTCAGGATCGCGTGCGACGATGGACTCGAGGCTGACCGTCGCGGATGGTGAGGGGAGGTCCGAGTAGATGTTCCTGCCGCCGGCGCGGCGCAGAATCTCGCTCTGGAAGCTGCCCGCTCCGATGGCGATGGGCGGCTGATCCCAGGCCAGCAGGAGAACGCCGGGTGCACCGGTGCCGGCCGTGTCGGTCGCGGCGGCCAGGGCCCGCCCGAATGCGTCGGCCAGCGAATCCGCGGCGTCCGGCGCACCCACGAGCGGCCCGAGGAGCCGGGCCAGCCTGGGGACGTCCTCCAGCCGGTCCATCCGCAACTGCAGCACCGCCGCCCCCGCATCCCGGAACCGGCGTGCCGCGGTGGCATTCTGCGCCGAGTGGTAGAGCAGGACGAGATCCGGCCGGCGGGCCAGGACCGCTTCGATGTTCGGCGGCATGGCGTCCCCGACATCGGGAACCGACCGGGCACGGGGCGGGAAATCGTCCCAGTGAGTCCGGCCGACGAGACGTACGCCGGCGCCGATGGCGAAGAGCAGTTCGGTCGTGGTCGGGCTCAGGGAGACGATTCTGCCGGCCGGCGCGGCGAGCCGGGTCGTGTCGCCGGCATCGTCGACCACCACGACCGGGCCCGCGGGATGGGACCCCGCGGCCCGGCAGGCCACCAGCAGCACCAGCATGGACAAGCGGAGGGACGGAGGGACAGAGAGTCCGCGCGCCGGGGCCCGGGCTGGTACCGCTCTTCCGTCGCTTGATGTTTCCGCCATGAAAAATCCCCGACTCCATCCAGGAGGCGGGGCAACGGGCGGAGAACGCCGGCGGTCTGGCATCTCACGCCACCGTCCCCTCCCCCGAGGGCTGCTGGTGGCGCGAACGACGAGGTCTCCTGGCTTCGGGCCTCCGCTCGCCTTCCCGGTTTCCCAGTGGCGTATTGAGAGCGGAGCTGCACTGCCCGTTACAGTGGCGGGGCCGCGCCGGGTTTTCACCGGCTTCCGAGCATCGCCGTTCGCTGAATCAGTTGTTGTACCGGCCGAATGCTACTACCCGCGCCGGGGTCCCGCAAGGACGCCGTCCAGCTCGGCGCGCAGCCGGGCGCGCTCCCGCTGATAGGTCTGCCATTCTTCCGGAGGCACGTCGGCCTCCCGGCCGCGGTACCGCGCGTCGAGTCGTGCGATCTGTTCCAGGAGCCCTGCACCTGCATCCGCCGGACCGGAGGCCGCCGGCAGCGGGACTTTCCCCCGGCGCTGCAGCGCCACGAGCCCGCCGATCAGGATCACCCCGGCGGCGCCCACCAGCAGCGGGAGAACCCAGTCGGGGGTGCCGCCGGCGGACCGGCCGAAGGTCACCCGGACCACCGCCCCCGGAGCCGGGCTGCCGACCCAGCGCCGGAAGTTGTGTCCTTCGATCGTCTGGGTGTCGACCGCGACAAGGCCGCCGCCAGCGACCCGGGCGTTCTGATCCTCCACCAGCACGTTCATGACAGCGGAATCCACCGCCGGCAGCACCACCTCATCCAGCGATCTGGGCAGGGCATACTCCGCCATGACCTGTTTCTCGCCCGGGGCGATCGGCGCGAAGACCATCAGGCTGTCGTTCCTGGCCTGCACCGCCTGGGTGGACACATCGGCCTCGCTCACCCGGACACCGGCCGCGCCGCGCGGCACCAGCCCGCTCCAGGCCGGGACGGTTGAATCGGCCGTGACCCGGGTGCGCCAGCCGTCGTTGCGCAGCACGATGAGGTCCAGGACGGCCCGGAATCCGGACTCGTCCGGGCTGCGAATCACGTAGTAGCGCGCCTCGGTGACGACCGGCGCGGTCGAGGAGGTGTCGGAGACCATCAGCACCAGGCCGGTGTCCGGCGACATGATGGTCATCGGCTGCGAAAAGTGCTCGATCCCGTGGAAGCGCGTGCTCAGCAGGAAGACCGCGGTGGTATCGACGGGAAGGGTGATCCGGAAGCGTCCCTGCCGGTCGGTCACCGTGGAGTCGACCGGCCCCTGGGCGGCCTGGGCGATCCGGTGGAGGACCACCCGCTGTCCGGGTACGGGGATGCTGTCGGTCTGCGTGAGGCGGTAGACCCGCCCCCCGGCAACCCGTTGCTGGGCGGAGAGCGCCGAGGGAGTGAGAAGCAGAATGGTGAGGAGAAGCCTGCGCGGTCGAAGCATCCGCCGGAACCGTCCGCCGGCCCGTCGGTCCGCCGGTCCGCCGGTCACAGGCTGAACTTGCCGAAGTCCTGAGGATCCATGCGCTCGAGGTACTGCTTCAGCTTCTCGGCATCGATCGACTGCGCCCCGGGTTCCTGGGTTTCGACCGAGCGCTGATCCAGGAGTTCGTCGCTGGTGAAGATCGGGGCATGCAGCCGGATGGCCAGGGCGATCGAATCGGACGGCCGGGCATCCACCTGGAAGACGTGATCCTCCCGCCGCATGTACAACTCGGCGAAGTAGGTGTTCTCCCGCACGTCGGTGATGACCACGCGGCGCAACTCCGCGCCCAGGCCGGTGACGATCTGCTTGAGCAGATCGTGCGTCATCGGCCGGAGCGGCTTCACACCCTGCATCTCCATGGCGATGGCGCTGGCTTCCGCCGGACCGATCCAGATCGGCAGGAGACGCTGGCCGTCCTTTTCCCGCAGAATGACGACCGGTGTGTTGGTGCTGCGGTCCAGCCCCAGGTGGGCGACCTCGACCTCGATCATGGTGTCAAAGGTAGCAGGAAGGCGGGGGAAATACAGGACTGAGGGGAACGGACTGAAGCCGGGGCTCTTCTCGGTCCTCAGTCCCCGGTGCTCCCGCTGATCGGTTACGTCCCCGCGTCCCAGCTGGCCAGGTACTCCCGCTGTTCGGCGGTCAGTTCATCGATGCCCACCCCCATGGCCTTGAGCTTGAGCCGGGCGATCTCCTGGTCTACCGCAGCCGGCAGGCGGTGGACCGTCCTGCTCATGCCGGCGGATTCCCGCGCGATCACCTCGGCGGCCAGGGCCTGGTTGGCGAAGGACATGTCCATCACGCTGGCCGGGTGCCCTTCCGCCGCGGCCAGGTTGATCAGCCGGCCTTCGGCCAGCACCATGATCCGCCGGCCCTCGACCCGGTACTCCTCGACCATGGGGCGGACGGTCCGGCTCTCGCCGGCCAGCTTGCCCAGGCCGTCGAGGTCGAGCTCGACGTTGAAGTGACCGGAATTGCAGACCACCGCGCCGTCCTTCATCCGCTTGAAATGCTCCGGACGGATGACGTGGATGTTCCCGGTCAGCGTCACGAAGAGATCGCCGACCGGGGCGGCCTCGGCCATGGGAGCCACCGTGAAGCCGTCCATCCGGGCCTCCAAGGCGGCCACCGGATCGACCTCGGTCACGATCACGTGGGCGCCGGCCCCACGGGCCCGCATCGCCAGGCCCCGCCCGCACCAGCCATATCCGGCCACGACGACCGTGCTCCCGGCCAGGAGCATGTTGGTGGCGCGCACGATCCCGTCCAGCGTCGACTGCCCCGTCCCGTAGCGATTGTCGAACATGTGCTTGGTCCGGGAATCGTTCACCGCGATGATCGGGAACTGGAGTACGCCCTCCTGGGCCATCGCCTTGAGCCGGATGACGCCGGTGGTGGTCTCCTCGGTCGAGCCGCGGATCCGGGCCACCAGCGCCTTGCGTTCATCCGCATCGAGTCCCTCGACCCACTGCCGGATCGGCGGGGCCAGATCGTCCAGCCGGTCGAGCGCGATCATGTGGAGCGAGCCCACCAGGTCGGCCCCGTCGTCCTGGGTCATGTCCGGCCCGAAGGCGAGGGCCTGGGCGATGTGAGTGTAGTAGGTCTCGTGGTCCTCTCCCTTGATGGCGAAGACATGGACCCCGTGGTCCCGGACCAGGTGGGCGGCGACCTCGTCCTGGGTCGAGAGCGGATTGGAGGCGCACAGCGCGACCTCGGCGCCGCCGGCCCGGAGCGTCTGCATCAGGTTGGCGGTCTCGGTCGTGACGTGCAGGCAGGCCGACACCTTCATCCCCTTGAGGGGCTTTTCCCGGGAGAAACGTTCCCGGATCTGGCGCAGCACCGGCATGGAGCGCTCGGCCCACTCGGTCCGCTGCCGGCCCGCGTCGGCGAGCTGGAGAGACTTGATATCGTGCTTGGCGTCGGCGATCTGTACGGTCATGAGTATCCTCAGCGTGCGGCCGCGAGCAGTTGCTTGACGCGGTCGGTCCGTTCCCAGGTGAAGAAATCAACCTTGCGGCCGTCGTACTTGCCGGCGGCCGGTTTGCGCCCGAAGTGTCCCGAGCTGGCGGTCGGGGTGTAGATCGGCTTCTTGAGCTTGAGCGCCGCGATGATCGCGCGGGGCCGGAGATCGAAGACCTCCCGGACCATCCGCTCGAGTTGCCGGTCCGGCAGCTCTCCGGTTCCGAAGGTATCGACCATAATCGACACCGGCTCGGCCACACCGATGGCGTAGGCCACCTGCACCTCGCAGCGCCGGGCCAGGCGGGCCTCCACGATGTTCTTGGCCACCCAGCGCGTGGCGTAGGCGGCCGACCGGTCCACCTTGGAGGGATCCTTGCCGCTGAATGCCCCGCCCCCGTGCCGGGCCATGCCGCCGTAGGTATCGACGATGATCTTCCGCCCGGTGAGGCCGGCATCGCCGTGGGGGCCGCCGATGACGAACCGCCCCGTGGGATTGATCAGGAACCGGGTGCGGCGGGCGTCCAGGCCGGCCCGCTCGAGGACCGGCTTGATCACGGTTTCGATCACGGCCTCCCGGATGGTCGACTGGCCCAGGCGGCGGCGTCCGACCGTTTCGGCATGCTGGGTCGAGACGACCACCGTCCGGACCGCCACCGGCCGGTCGTCGACATACTCCACCGAGACCTGGGACTTGCCGTCCGGCCGGAGCCAGTCGATCCGCTCGGCGCCGTTCTGGCCTTTGCGCACATCCGCCAGCCGCTGGGTGATCCGGTGCGCCAGCAGTACCGGCATGGGCATCCGGGCCCGGGTCTCGTTGGTGGCGTACCCGAACATCATACCCTGGTCCCCGGCACCCTGCTGGTGGTGATACCCCTCATCCACCCCCCGGGCGATGTCCGGCGACTGCCGGTCGATCGAGGTCAGCACGGCACAGGTCCGGGCATCGAAGCCGAACTGGGGGTCGGTATACCCCACCGATTCGACGGTCCGGCGCACGATGTCGGGAATGTGGACGTAAGTCCGGGTGGTGATCTCGCCCGCCACCACGGCCATCCCGGTGGTGACCAGCGTTTCGCAGGCCACGCGCCCGTTGGGATCATCCTTCAGGATGGCATCGAGCACGGCATCCGAGATCTGATCGGCGAGCTTGTCAGGATGACCTTCTGTGACGGATTCCGAAGTAAAGACATGCCCCTTCGACGCGGCCATGTGTCGGGTGCCTGATCGCGGTGGGTTCAAGGAGAATCGCTCCATCACCCCCGCGGCACGGAAGTCGGAGCGGCGTCGTGCGTAAGATTAGTGGAGCGGTTCCGCACGGGCAACAGCGCGGTGGGGTCCAGCAGCCGCATGTCGATGTAGTTCCGGGCCACCTGGCGCACCGCATCCAGGACGTCGTCCGCGGTGGCCGCCTCCAGCGCCCCCTCCGCGGCCCGGCGGGCGGCCTCATGCGGGACGTTCCGCACCACCCACTTCACCAGCGGAAGGTCGTGGGGGGACACGCTCAGGGTGTCATACCCCAGGCCGATCAGCAGGATCGCCGACAGGGGATCCGACGCCATCTCGCCGCACACCGAGGCGGGAACCCCGCCCCGGCGCGCGGCGTCGGCCACCCACTGGAGCTGACGGATCACGGCCGGGTCGTGGGCGGTAAACCGGGCCGCCAGCCTGGCATTGCCCCGGTCCACCGCCAGCGTGTACTGGGTCAGATCGTTGGTCCCGACGCTGAAGAAATCGGCCACCCGGGCGAGCCGGTCCGCCACCACGACCGCGGCCGGCGTCTCGATCATGACGCCGACCGGCACGGCGGCGGCCGCCCGGATTCCGTCGCGGGCCAGCTGCTCCGCCTCCTCCCGCAGCATGGCCCGGGAACGGAGCACCTCCTCGACATGGATCACCAGCGGAAGCATGAGCTGGATGTGCCGGTCCGCGGCGGCCCGCAACACGGCCCGGAGCTGGGTCCGGAAGATGTCCGGCTGGTCCAGGCAGACCCGGATCGAGCGCCACCCCAGGAACGGATTGGCCTCGGGCGGCGGCTGAAACGCCGCCGGGAATTTGTCGCCGCCCAGGTCGAACGACCGGATGATGACCGGTTTGTCGTGGAAGGCATCCGCCACCCGGCGGAAATAGGCCGTCTGCTCGTCCTCGCTGGGCATCGAGCTCCGGCCGGTGAGCAGGAACTCGGTCCGCAGGAGGCCGACGCCTTCGGCCCCGTTCCGCTGGGCGGGCTCGATCTCCTCCGGCAGATCCACATTCCCCAGCAGGGTCACCCGGACGCCGTCGGGCGTCACCGAGGGCTGGTGGATCGCCGCCTGGAGCTCGAACGAAAGCTTGTGGCGGCGGATGATCTGGGCCTCGGCCTCCTCCCGCTCCGCCGGCGTCGGATCGATCAGGACGAGCCCGCTCTGTCCGTCGAGCAGGACGACCGATCCGGTCCGGATCCGTGACAGGGCCCCGCTCACGCCCATCACGGCCGGAATGCCGAGCGAGTGGGCCAGGATCGCGGCGTGGGACGTCCGGGTGCCTTCTTCGCTGACCAGCCCGACGACGTAGTCCCGGTCGAGCTGAACCGTCAGGCCGGGCGACAGCTCGTGGGCCACGACGATCACCTGCTCCCCCGGCTGCCCCTCCCAGATGCTGTCCTCTTCCAGGCCGAGCAGCCGCTGGAGCAGGCGCATCTGCACCGCGGTCAGGTCCACCAGCCGGTCCCGCAGGCGGGCGCTTCCGGAGTTGGCCCAGCTGTTTCTCAGTTCCAGCGACTTGAACTCGAACGCGGTCTCGGCACTGAGCTGGTTGTTGCGAATGAGATGTTCCACGGCGTCGATGAAGTCCGCGTCCTGGACCATCAGGATCTGGGCCTCGAAGATCCGGGACTCCTCCCGGCCCGCGCGCTGCAGCACCCGCTGCTGGAGCGCCTGCAGCTCCTGCACCACTTCCGCCACGGCTTCGCGCAGCCGGCGCACTTCGTGCTCGACCTCGGCCTCCTCCACGGTGCGGTCCGGGACGTTGGGGAACTCCCACCGTACCAGCACCGCCGGTGCGAAGGCTACGCCGGTCGATACGCCGACGCCGCGAAGCAGGCGTTCGTTCACTCGTCGAATCCCCGGGCCACCAGCGCGGCCAGCGCCTCGACCGCCCGGTCGGCATCCGGACCGGTGGCCTTGATGGTGACTTTCGATCCGCATTCGGCGGCCAGCATCATCACGCCCATGATACTCTTTCCGTTGACCATCATTGTCGCATTGCCGATTTCCACCTCCGAGTCGAAGGTGGACGCCAGCTTGACGAACATCGCGGCGGGCCGGGCGTGCATCCCCAGCTGGTTCACGATCTCGACCTCCCGCAGGCTCACCCCGCCAGCCATCGCCACCCCACCGTGAGAATGAGGGCGGCGAGCGCGAACCGCACCGAGGTCACCGCGGCCCCGAAGCGGAGCGACAGACCCAGCCCGACCAGCGCCACCGGTACCGCCACCCAGCGCTCCGGCGCGGGCCCCAGCCAGAGCAGCCAGCGCACCACGAGCGGCACCGCGAAACCGACCGCGAATCCCGCCAGGGGCCCGACCAGCCGGGCGAGCCGCGAGAGCCAGGAATCACCGATCGCCCGGCCCACCTGCATCCCGGTGGCGAGGCCGGTCCGGAGCGCCCAGCTGCCGGTGTAGAGCCGCAGGGCGTTGTAGATCACCGCGAAGGCGACCACGCCGATCACCGCGTGCCCCGCGGCGGCGAGCGCCAGTGCCACCCCGACCAGCGCCGGCAGAACCCCGGTCCAGAAGACCTGATCGCCCAGGGCGCCGAGCGGTGAGCAGAGCGCGGTGCGAAGCCGCTGGATCTGCGGGCCGGGGACTCCCTCATACTCGGCCCGTACGGCGGCGCCCAGCGCGAGTCCGGCGAGGTACGGGTGGCTGTTGAAGAACTCACCCGCCCGGACCATCGCGGCCTGGTAGCGGGCCGGGTCCTTTTCCTTCAGATCCTCCAGCAGCGGTTCGGCGGCATAGGCCATCCCGGTCCCGACCATCCGCTCGTAGTTCCAGGTCCCCTGGATCGACAGGAGCCGGAACATGGCCCGCCGCAGGGCGCTCATGTGAGCAGCACCACCAGCAGGCCGGCGCTCAGGCCGGCGGCGAGCCAGAACGACCGGCGGGTGCGGCCCGCGCTCCGCACCGCACCACCCAGCGCCGCGGCCAGCCCCCCACCCACCGCCACGATCGTGAGCCAGGTCAGGTTCTCGGCGCCGCGGGGGAGCACCGGCCAGATCAGGTTCGCCAGCGTGAGCCCGATCAGCATCAGGGCGGCGCTGCGGGCGATGTCCCGGGTGACGCCCCCACGGTGCAGCCGGCGCAGGGCGGCGGCGTCCCCGGCGGCGAGCCCCGCCGCCCGATGCTGAATGGCGCGGGCATTGGCCCGGCGGACCCACTGGATGAGCCATCCGCCCAGGACCGCCACCAGCAGGCCGCAGAGCACCGCGGCGCCCAGGCCGGCCATCAGATTCACCCCCAGGGCGGCGTAGACCGCGCTGACGGTGGCCGGCCCGTAGTCTGGGTAGCGGGCGGCTCCGATCGGGAGGACATCGAGGGCGTACAGCTCGAGGACCGCTCCCACGGCAATACCGGCCGTGATGGCACTCCCGCCCTCCACCCCGGGGAACAGCCACGCCCCCAGGAGCCCGCTGACGGTCCCGGCGACCAGCGGCCGGGAGATCATCGCCTGGGGAAAGGTGACCAGGTCCACCCCGACGATGGTCCCCCAGGCCATGAGCGCCAGGACCAGCGGAAGGGATTCGATCATCCGAGAGCCCTCAGATTCACATGCGGGCTGGTCGGCAGATCCTGAGCCTCGATTTCCGTCCCGCCCGACGCCAGGCGCTGCAGGGTCCGGTACTCCGCTTCGGTCAGAAAGAGATACGGCAACCGTTCCGTCCGTCCGGGACGGTGGTGCACCCCACCCAGGTTCAGTTTCGGAATCGAGACGCCGGCGTCGTGCAACGCGGCCATCGTGGCGACATCGCCGGTCAGTACGATACTGCGTCCGCGCCGGGCGCCCAGCGCCTCGGGATCGGCGGCGGCTTCTTCCACGGACAGGAACCGTACGGTAATCTCCGCGGGCACGGCCATCCGGTACAGCTCCTGTTCCCACTCGCTGGTGCGCACCTGATCGTCCACCAGAATGATCGTGTCGACGCCCAGGGGCCGCCCCCACCCGATCACGACCTGGCCATGGATGAACCGGTCGTCGATCCGGTACAGGACGACCGGCATCAGGGCACCCGGATCGCGCGCTGTCCGGCGCCGGCCGCGCGCTCCGCGGCCGCGCTTGCCTCCAGGTCCCGATGGAACACGAAATCCAGCAGCATGGCCAGATTGACTCCGCTGACCACCTGCATCGCCTGGTGCCGGCGGGCCTCGGTCAGGGCGGCAATCAGGCAGCTGCCGCTCGCCATGTCGGTGAAGACCACCGCGGGGTGGTCCCCGGCGGCCTGCGCGATCCGCTCTTCCAGCGCGCCCTTGTCGCAATCGGTGTTGCTCACCGGGACCAGCGCATCCCGAATGCCGGTGATCCGCTCGACCGCCCCGATCAGCGCCTCCGCCACCGTTCCGTGGCAGGCCACCACCCCGCGCAACGACTCACTCATAGTCTTCCTGCAGGTATTCCCGGAGCCCCTGCTGCTCTTTCATTCGCCGCAACAGGCGTTCGTTGAACGCCGTCGCCATATCCACCCCGGTGTACCGCAGGAGGTGCGTCATGGCGACCACTTCGGAAATCACCGTGATGTTCTTGCCCGGATTGAGGGGCACGATCACCTTGGGCAGGGCGACGTCCAGCACGACCGTCTCCTGGTGCAGCAGGCCGGTCCGGTCGGCGTCCTGGGCGGTCTCCCAGTCCTCCAGCTGTACCACGACCTCGATCCGCTTCTGCTGCCGGACCGACCGCACGCCGAAGAGCCGGGGGATGTCGATCAGACCGATCCCGCGGATCTCCATGTGGTGCCCGGCCAGTTCGTGCCCCTGGCCGATCAGCACGTCCTGCCCCCGGCGGCTCACCAGCACGACGTCATCCGCCACCAGCCGGTGCCCCCGCTCCACCAGGTCCAGTACGCATTCGCTCTTGCCGATGCCGGACCGTCCCACGAAGAGGAGGCCCACCCCGTATACGTCCGCCAGGGAGCCGTGCAACGTGGTCCGCGGCGCAAAGGCTTCTTCCAGAATCGGCTTCACCCGGCGGTAGAACTCGGCCGTCTTGAGCCGGGTCCGCAGCACCGGCACACCGCGGGTCCGGGCCAGATCCAGCAGTTCCAGCGGGACCTCCTGGCCCTTGGTCACCACCACGGCGGGCAGATCGAACGCGAAGAACCCCTCGAGCGAGGACCGCCGGGTATTCGCGTCGAGCGACGCGAGGTAGCTGATCTCGGTTTCACCCAGGACATGCAGCCGCCGCGGCATGAAGCGCGCCGTGTATCCGCCAAGCGCGAGGCCGGGGCTGGCCACTTCGCCGTCGGGGAGAAAGCGGTCCAGCCCGAGATCGCCGGTCAGCGACTCGAGCTGGAGCGGATCTCCCTTCCGCTCGAGCAGATCGCGGAGCCGCAGGTTCACGCCTGGTCCGCCTTCACCCGGGGACGTGAGCGCCGCGGCGGCTTGTCCAGCTGATTGCGGAGCTTGACCTCGGCCCGGTCCAGGGCGGTCCGGTGATCCACCCCCTCGGCCTGCGCGATCAGCACCTTCCCCCGTTTCCCGCCGGCGACGTGCAGCCGGACTTCACAGATCGCCCGCTGGTGGTCGGTTTCGAACAGCACCGTGCACTCCACCGCCCGGCTCGCAAACTGGCCCAGCCGCTCGCTGATGGCTTCCGCCCGTTCCTTGAGCGTCTCGGGGATCTCACAGTGGCGGGTCGTGATGATGGTGTTCATGAAGAGGGCTCCTGTCGCCGTGGTGTCATGTCCGGAGGGACCCGCGGAAACCGCATATCCCTCGAGCTGCTTTCAATCCTTCAATCCTTCAATCCTTCAATCCCTCAATCCCTCAAATCCCTCGATCGTCTCTCCCATGTGCCGCTCGGTCTGGTCGGCCGCGCTTTCCCAGGTGAGCGTCTCGGCGAACGCCCGTGCCTGCCGGCCGAGCCGCTCGACCAGAGCCGGATCCTGCGCCAGTTCGAGCATCCGCCGCGCAAGGGCCGCTGGATCGGCGTGCGGAACCAGAAACCCGGTCTGGCCGTCTCGAACCGAGTCCCGCAACCCCGGGCTGTCCGAGGCCAGCGACGGGGTGCCGCAGGCCGCCGCTTCCACAATGGTAATCCCCCACCCTTCCTTGGGTGAAGGAAAGACGTTGGCCCAGCTCCGACGCATGAAATCCAGTTTCATTTCCTCGCTGACGAAGCCGTGAAACCGCACCGCTTCCGCCAGCCCCAACCGCCGGCTCACGGCCTCCAGCCGGATTTTATCGTCCCCCGAGCCGGCGATATCCAGCCTCAGGTCGGGCCGCACCTTCCTGGCCAGACCGAGCGCCCGGATGGCGGTCTCCACCCCTTTATAACGCTTGAGCCGTCCCAGATAAAGAAACGTCGGCGCCGAAGCCCGGCTGCCGGCCACCGGGTGGTGAAGCCGGGAGTCCACGCCGGGGTGGATGACCCGGATACGCTCCGCCGGGATCCCGCGGGCCACCAGGTCGTCCCGGGTACTCTTGCTGATGGCGTGGAAGGCGGCCCGCCGGTACACCCGGGGGATCGGCCGCTCCGCCAGCCAGACGAGCCCGGCAACCGGCAGCACAGCCTCCTTGAAGATCGTGCTGCCGAACAGATGGGGGATAATCACGTAGAACGGCCGATCGGTGAGGCCGGCCAGGTACAGCGGCAGTTTGTTGATGTCCTCGACGACGATGTCCGGCCGCTCCGCCTGCAACGCGGCCCGGACCGCCGCCCGGCCCACGCGGGTGAAGCCGGTCCGGGTTCCATGCCGGTGCACTTCGATGCCCTCGACCATCTCCTTCTCCGGCGCCCCGGTCCAGCCGGAGCAGACCAGCCGGACCCGATGCCCCCGGTCGGCGATCCGCCGGTAGATCTCGAACAGGTGCACCTCGGCGCCGCCCGCCTGCGGGTTCCGCCGATCCTGCCAGTTGACGAGCAGGATGTTCACAGCCGGCCCATGGTGTGCGCCACCCGGTCCAGGACCCCGTTGACGAACGCGGCCGATTTGGGCCCGCCGAACCAGCGCGCCAGCTGGATGGCCTCATTGATGGCGACCTTGGGCGGCACGGCCTCGGAGCGCAATTCGTGGATTGCGAGACGCAGGATGTTCCGTTCCACGACCCCGAGACGGTCGAGCCGCCAGTGCTCGATCGCGCCGGCCACCTCGCGGTCAAGCTCCGGTGCTTCGGCCAGGACGTTGCCGGCCAGGCGTTCGGCGTTTTCGATCTCCCGGGTGGGATGTCCGGTCAGGCGGATGAGACCGGTCGCCGCGGCGGCCACCGGTCCCGGACCGAGCAGTTCCCTGGCGTAGAGCAGCTGGAGAGCGCGGGCGCGTTCCCGGGTTCTAGCCCTGATCCGCATGGTCCCTCAGCTGGTCCACCAGGTCGGCGGCCCGGAGGGCGGCGTCCGCCGCCTCGTATCCCTTGTTGCCGGCCTTTCCACCGGCCCGATCGAGGGCCTGGTCCAGGTTCTCGACGGTCAGCAGGCCAAACCCGACCGGCAGGGCATGGGAGCGGGCCACCGCGGCCAGGCCGCGGGCGGCCTCTCCGGCTACGTATTCGAAGTGCGGGGTGTCACCCCGGATCACCGCGCCCAGCGCCACCAGGCAGCGATAGCGGGCCGAGCGGGCCAGGGCCTCGGCCAGCGTGGGCAACTCGAATGCACCGGCGACCCAGAAGACATCAACGTCGGCGGCGGCAATGCCGGCTTCCGCGCAGCACTGCCGCGCGCCTTCCAGCAGCCGGCCGGTCACCATCTCGTTGTACCGGCTGACAAGCAGGGCCACCCGTCCCACCGGGCGGAGCCGTCCGGAGAACTCTGGCATGGACTCAGGTGGTGAGGAGGTGGCCCAGCTTGTCCCGCTTGGTGTGCAGGTAGCCGCGGTTCTCGTCGTTGGCGGTGGTTTCCAGGGGCACCCGCTCGACGATCTCCAGACCATAGCCGTCCAGCCCGACCAGCTTGCGCGGGTTGTTGGTCATGATCCGGATTGAACTCAGCCCCAGATCCCGGAGAATCTGGGCGCCGATGCCGTAGTTGCGCAGGTCGGCGCCGAAGCCGAGCCGCTTGTTGGCCTCGACGGTGTCGTCGCCCTGGTCCTGCAGCGAATAGGCGCGGAGCTTGTTCAGCAGACCGATCCCCCGCCCTTCCTGGTCCAGGTAGACGATGGCACCCCGTCCGGCTTCGCTGATCTTGCGCATGGCCGCGTGCAATTGAGGTCCGCAATCGCAGCGCATGGATCCGAAGACGTCTCCGGTCAGACACTTGGAATGCATCCGGACCAGCACGTCCTTCTGCCCGGCCACCTCCCCGAATACCAGCGCGACGTGCTCGGCCCGGTCGACGTCGTTGCTGTAGCCGATGACCCGGAATTCGCCGAACGGTGTCGGCAGCCGGGCTTCGGCCAGGCGGTGGACCAGCTGCTCGGTCTGAAGCCGGTAAGCCACCAGCTGGGCCACCGTGATGAAGGTCAGGTCGTGTTCCCGGGCAAAGACCTCCAGTTCGGGGCGCCGGGCCATGGTGCCGTCGGCGTTGAGGATCTCACAGATCACACCCGCGGGAACCAGCCCGGCCAGCCGGGAGAGGTCCACGCTGGCCTCGGTCTGGCCCACCCGCTGCAGCACGCCGCCCGGACGGGCCCGGAGGGGGAACACATGCCCCGGCCGGCGCAGGTCGGAGGGGACGGTCGCGGGATTCATGGCGACATGAATCGTGGCCGCCCGGTCGGCCGCCGAGATCCCGGTAGTAACGCCGAAACGACGGTCCGCGTCGATGCTGACGGTAAAGGCCGTGCTGAGGTGTTCGGTGTTGGCCTCCGCCATCTGGGGCAGGCCCAGTTCTTCGCAGCGCTCGCCCGTCAGGGCAAGACAGATAAGGCCACGCCCGTGCGTGGCCATGAAATTGATCATCTCGGGCGTCACCAGTTCGGCGGCGCAGACCAGGTCCCCTTCGTTCTCCCGGTCTTCGTCGTCCGCCACGACGATGATCTTGCCGTTACGCAGGTCTTCGACGGCCTGCTCGATGGTACCAAAGGTCATCGGATCTATGGGCTGGGGGCAGCGGGCATCGGCCCGGCCGCCATGGCTTTCACGTACTTCCCGATCGTGTCACCCTCCAAATGTACCTGATCGCCCGGCCGGCGGTATTGCAGGGTGGTGACCGCCAGGGTATGCGGAATGAGCGACACCTGCACCACGTCGGGCGCCGGTCTGGCGTTCACCGTTAGGCTGACGCCGTCCACCGTGATGGATCCGAGCGGGATGGTGACCTCGGCCACCGGCCCGGGAACCCGGATGTCGAGCAGCCTGGCGTCCTCCCGCTCCGCGACTCTCAAGACTTCTCCCAGGCCGTCCACATGACCCTGCACCAGGTGCCCGCCCAGGCGGTCTCCCACCCGGAGGGCCCGTTCCAGATTAACCCTCGAACCGGCCGGCATGGTTCCGAACCTGGTCCGGTCGAGCGATGAACGCACCACGTGGACCCGGAAACTCCCGGGGGCGTGGTCGATCACGGTGAGGCAGGCGCCGTCCACCGCGATGCTCTCCCCCACCTGGAGGTCATCGAAGGCACAGTCCACCACGAGTTCCAGGCCGGACTCATCCCGGCGGACCTCCCGGACTTCTCCCATGTCGGTGACGATCCCCGTGAACATTCAGTTCCGCTCCAGCACGAGCAGCGTGTCCTGATCCAGCGGCCGGCGCTCGACCACTGACCAGCGCCGCGCGGCGGCCAGATCGGGCGAACCCAGGCCGGCAAATGCCGGCACCCCGCGCTCGCCCAGCCACACCGGGGCCTGGATCCAGTATACCCGATCCACCAGCTGCGCTTCGAGCAGCGCGCCGGCCAGCCGGCCGCCGCCTTCCACCAGCAGCGAGGTGATTCCCCGGTTCCTGAGCGCGCCGAGAGCCTCATAGAGGGACCCGGCGGTCACCACTTTGACCCCGGGCACGGGCGGAACCGTCCCGGCCGTGACCAGCAGAACCGGGGATTCCCCCGCCGAGCGCGCCAGGCGGCTCTCCGGATTCAGGCCGCCTTCCCGATCGAATACAATCCGTACCGGCGGGATCCGGGGAGCGACCGTCCCCCGGACCGTCAGCACCGGATCATCGGCCCGGGCCGTCCGGCCGCCGACCGCGATGGCATCGAAGCCCGCCCGCAACCAGTGCACGTACTTCAGCGCCTCGGGACCGGAAACCCACCGGGACTGTCCGGCATGATCGGCGATGCGCGCGTCCATGCTCGCGGCCAGCTTGAGCGCCACGAACGGCCGGGCCACTTCCCGGGCCGCGTGAAGAAAGAGCGCGTTCTGTCGCCGGGCCTCCTGTTCCAGCAGGCCGATCTCGACCTCGACACCGTGCTCACGCAGGATCGCGGCTCCGCCCGCGGCGAGGGGATTGGGATCCGCGCAGGCCGCCACCACCCGTTTCACCCCCGCGGTGAGAATCGCGTCGGTACAGGGCGGCTGCTTGCCCTGATGCGCGCAGGGCTCGAGCGTCAGCACCAGGGTGCCGCCTCGAGCCCGTTGCCCCGCCGCGTCGAGCGCCACACGCTCGGCGTGCAGCCCTCCGTACTCTTCGTGAAATCCCTCCCCCACCTTGGCGGTTCCCCGGAGTACTACCGCCCCCACCATGGGGTTGGGATGCACCCGGCCCCACCCGCGCCAGGCGAGGTCGAGCGCACGGCGCATCGCCCGGGTTTCGTTCATGAGGAAGGCGTCCGGTGCACTGGCTCAGGGCTCGGGGACCGGTCTGCCGGCCAGGGGGCGGCTGGCGGCGGCATCCCCGGTCGCTGGTCGCTGAGCCCTGACGCCGAAACCCTCACATCAGAATCCGATCCGCACACCGAGGCCGGCGAACAGCTTGCCGTCCTTGGGGTTGATGCCCTCGAACGTGGTACTCAGGTTCTGGTCCTTGCCCCACTGGTAGCCCACTTCACCCGCGATCTTGACAACCGGAAAGTCGAGCGTGGCGTCCAGGAAGGCCATCGTCCGGCTGTTGTCCAGGTCGAAGTTGATCGGAGGCTGGGGCAGCATGGTCAGGGGATCACGGAACGCGATGGTCGCATCACCGGTGTATTTGTCCCAGCCCAGTCCGCCGGCCAGGTTGACGATCAGGAGCCGGGTGCTGGCCACAGCCCGGAGGTTGGTGGCGTGGAGGTTCACCCGGTACTGGTAATCCTGGGTGGGATCGGTGATGTCGCCGTACTGGATGTCGGGAATCCCGCGACGCATGATGCTGACCGACACCGCCGGAACCGGGAAGGAACCCCGGAGGATACCGATCCGGGCGCCGTAGCCCAGCCCGAGGGCGATGCTGCCGATACTGGTCGCGTCCGGATCCACCATCAGGTTGTCGACCTGGTCGGTGGGCAGGAGCTGGGCACTGGCCAGGAGATCGATAGCCAGGAGGCCGCTGGGCATGCCCTTCCAGATGCCGAGCGCGCCCTCGACCAGCGGTGCCGGCGCGAAGATATCCTGATCCAGCGGGACGGTCGACGTCGATCCGTCGTAGTTGAGGTCGGGCAACTGGACCTTGACCGCGTTGACCCGGGCGGTAATGGCGAAGTGCGGCAGCCCGCCCAGGGTCTTGCCGGTGCCGATCACCGGGTTGCCCCCGCTCACCAGCAGTCCCACCACCGGGTGGAACAGACGGGTTCCGTCGACGGCGGCATTACAGACGTTGCCGACATCGCCGGAGTAGGCGGCGCATTCGTTCTGGGCGCTGGCTGGACGGGTTACGGCCAGCAGGGCGCCACTCAGGATGATCCACTTGGCCAGACGCATGGGGTTCCCTTTCAAGTGCGGGCGAATCGTACCCTGCAGGGGCCGGCGCGGACCTCGCCAATGACCCAGGTCGGGACTCCGTCGGCGTCCGCCGCCGACCGGGCGCCGGCCACGGCGTCCGCGGGAAGCGCCGCGACCAGGCCGATGCCCAGATTGAAGACATCGCGCATCTCGTCATCGGCAACCCCCCCGGCATCCTGCAGGAACCGGAACAGGGGTGGCATGTCCCAGGATGTGGGGTCAACCACCGCCTCGCAGGTTTCCGGCAATATCCGCACCACGTTTCCGGCCAGCCCGCCTCCGGTAATATGCGCCAGGCCATGGACTTGCCCGAGGACCGGCCGAACCGCCCGGGAATAGCTCCGATGGACCGCCAGCAGGGCCTCGGCGACGCTCTGACCGGTGTCCCCCAGCCGGTCATCCAGCCCGAGCCGCATGGTGTCGAAGACGATGCGCCGGGCAAGGCTGTAGCCGTTGGTATGCAGCCCGGTCGAAGCGTAGCCCAGCAGAATGTCTCCCGGAACGATCCGATCCCCGTGCAACGCTTCGTCCTCCTCGACCACACCGACCACGGTTCCGGCCAGGTCGTAATGTCCCGGTTGGTAGAGACCCGGCATCTGCGCGGTCTCGCCCCCGGCCAGATCCATGTCGTGGTTCCGGCATCCGCGGGCCACGCCGTCCACCACCTGGGCGAGCTGCGCGACGGTCAGGTCGGCGCTGGCGACATAGTCCAGGAAGGCGATCGGCCGGGCCCCATGGACCAGAATGTCGTTCACGCTGTGGTTGACCAGGTCCTCGCCCACGGTGTCGTACCGGCCCGCCATGGCCGCCACCAGGACCTTGGTCCCCACCCCGTCGGTGCTCATGACGAGCAGCGGCTTCCGCATGCCCGGCGGGATCCGCACCATGCCACCGAAGGCCCCGGGCCGGCCGGCCGAGAGGCTCGTCCGGGTGCTGACCACGCTGGCGACGATGCGCCGCTTGGCCTCTTCCGCGCCGGTCAGGTCCACCCCGGCTGCGGCGTATTGCCGGCCGCTCATGGCAGCGGCTCGGCCAGGGCCACGTGGGTCAGGTCCCGGAAGGTATGCACCCGCCGCTCGACATCCTTCCGGGAGATCCCTTCGAACCCCTTGATACCGAACCGCTCGACCGCATACGACCCCATGGCGGATCCATAGACCATGGCGCGGCGGAGGTTGCCGTTGGAGCTGTCGCCGCTGCCGGCCACCCAGGCCAGGAAGCCGCCGGCAAAGGCATCGCCGGCTCCGGTGGGATCGAACACTTCCTCCAGGGGGAAGGCGGGCACATAGAAGGTGCGGCCCTCTTCCAGCAGCAGCGCGCCGTATTCTCCCTGCTTGATGACGACCCGCCGCGGGCCGTTCCGCAGGATCCACCGTCCGGCACGATGGATGTTCCAGTCGCCCGACAGCTCCCGGGCCTCGCTGTCGTTCACCATCAGGATATCGACATGCTGGAGCAGCTCCATCAGGGCGTCCCGCTTGCTCTGGATCCAGTAGTTCATCGTATCGCACGCCACCAGCTCGGGCGCCGTGATCTGGCGCAGGACGCCCAGCTGCAGCTCGGGATCGATGTTGCCGAGAAAGATGAACCTCGACGCCCGGAACTTCTCGGGAAGCTTGGGCTCGAACCGGGCGAACACGCCCAGCCTGGTCTCGAGCGTCTCGCGGCTCTGCAGGTCGTAGGAGTACTTGCCCTTCCAGCGGAAGCTTTCGCCGTCGGCCCGTTCGACCCCGCTCCAGTCGATCCCGCGGCCGGCGAGCCGTTCGAGTTCCGCGTGGGGGTAGTCCTTGCCCACGACACCGACGACCTGGACCCGGTGCAACAAGGAGCCGGCCACGCTGAAGTAGACCGCCGAGCCGCCGAGGGCATCGGCGGTTTCACCGAACGGGGTGTAGACCGAATCCAGAGCGATACTTCCGACGACGAGAAGCGACATGAATTACATCCGGTCGGGAGCGGTGAGGCCGAGGAGGCGGAGACCGTTACCGACGACGGTCCGGGCCGCCCGGGCCAGCAGGAGCCGGGACGCCTCGACCGCGGGGGCTTCGCCCACGGTCCGGGTCCGGTGATACCAGCCGTGGATGGAGCCGGCCAGTTCCTCGAGGTAGACGGTGATCCGGTGCGGCTCGCGTTCGCGGGCCGCTTTCTCGACCACCTCCGGAAACTGCTCCAGCTTCTTGAGCAGTTCGATATCCTCCGCCGCCGGCAGGGCGCCGGGGTCGAGCGGGCCCGAGACCTCGTCCGGTTCCCGCTGGGCCGTCCGGAAGATGCCGGAAAGCCGGGCGTGCGCCATCTGGACGTAGAAGACCGGGTTCTCATCGGTCTGTTTCTTTGCCAGGTCGACGTCGAAAACGAAATGCGAATCGCCCCGCCGGCGCAGGAAGAAATAGCGGGCGGCGTCGACCCCGACTTCATCGCACAGGTCCCGCAGGGTCACGAACTCGCCGGACCGCTTGGACATCCGGACTTCTTCGCCGCCCCGGGTCACCTTGACCAGCTGCACGATTTCGACGTCGAAGAACTCATCCGGGTACCCCAGCGCCCGGAGCGCGGCCCGCATCCGGGGAATGTATCCGTGATGATCGGCCCCCCAGATGTCGATTACCCGGTCGAATCCGCGTTCGTGCTTGTCGACATGGTAGGCGATGTCCGGCAGGAAGTAGGTGAAGCTCCCGTCCTGCTTGCGGAGCACCCGGTCCTGATCGTCGCCGAAGTCGCCGGTCCGCAGCCAGAGCGCTCCGTCCTTCTCGTAGGTCAGGTTCCGGGCCGCGAGAGCGGCCAGGGTCGCCGGGATGAGATCCCGCTGGTAGACCGACTGCTCCGAGAAATGCACGTCATAGTGCACGCCGAAGTCGGCCAGGAGCTGATCCTGTTCCTCCCGCTGCGACGCGACCGCGAACTCGCGGCAGACCGGCAGCGCGGCGGCCTCCGGTTCGTCGGCAAAGGCCTTCCCGCACCGCTTCAGCAGCTCCGCGGCCGCCTCGACCAGGTAGGTACCGTGATAGCCCCCTTCGGGGACCTCCACCGCGCGGCCGACCGCCTGCTGCACCCGGGCCCAGAGGCTCTGGGCCAGCTTGTCGATCTGCACGCCGGCGTCGTTGATGTAGAACTCCCGGGTAACCACATGCCCGGTCCAGTCCAGCAGCGCGGCGATGGCATCACCCAGGGCCGCGCCCCGGCCATGGCCCACATGCAGCGGGCCGGTCGGGTTGGCCGAAACGAATTCCACGTTGATCCGGCGCCCGGCCCCGAACGTGGCGGCGCCGTACTGCTGCCCGTCCTGGAGGATCCGGGCAACCACCCCGGCCAGCTGGTCCTGCGCCAGCCAGAAGTTGATGAACCCGGGACCGGCAACCTCGGTCTTCTCCACGACGCTGGACGGAAGCTGGAGCTGTTCGATGACCTGCTGCGCGATCTTCCGTGGGCTCGTCTTGAGGGTCCGGGCCGCCACCAGCGCCAGATTGGTCGCCAGGTCTCCGTGGCCGGCATCCCGTGGCCGCTCCAGAACGAAATCCAGGCCGGCTGCACCCAGCGCCGTGGCGACCCGGTTCAGCTCTTCCCGGATCAGGTCGGTCACTCGGCCGCCTTCTTCTTCTTCGCTGCGCCGGCTTCGGCCTTCCCGGAATCCGTGGCGGGGGCCTTGGATTCCTTCTCCGTGGGTTTGGCCGGAGAATCCTCCGCCGGCTTGCGCGGGCCCTTCCCGTCCTTGCCGTAATCGGTGATATAGAATCCGCTCCCCTTGAAGACGAGCCCGGCGCCTCCCGATATCTTCCTGGTAGCGGGCTGACCGCAGACGGGACACTTGGCCCGGGACTTGTCGGTCATCTTCTGGAACTTCTCGAACACGTGCCCGTCAGGGCACTGGTACTCATAAGTTGGCATGTGATCCGCTTTGCCGGAGCCTAAGTGAATTCAGCCCTTTAATTTAGCGTCTCGCCGGCTGCCGGTTCAAGGCTTGGGTTCACTTCCTGTCCCGGAGGGTTTTCCTGGTGCGGCCCCTGAGAGTGCGAATGACTGCCGGCCTGGCCCTGCTGGCCCTGGCCGTGGCGGCCGCGCCGGTTTTCGCCCAGACCGTCAGCGGCCGGCTCCGGTCCGCCGATGACGGCCAGCAGCTGGCCGGGGCAATCGTCCTGCTGCTCGATGCCGGAGGCCGGGAAATCGGCCGCACCATCAGTTCGGGAAGCGGCGGGTTTTCGCTCGCCGGAGCCCCGGGAACGGGGTTCCGGCTTCGGGTGCTGCGGATCGGATTCAACGCGTGGATGTCCGAGCCGTTCAGCCTCGAGGCGGGTGAACGGAAAGACTTCGCGCTCCGGCTGGAGGAACACCAGATCGTCCTGCCGGACGTGACCGTCGTAGCCAGCCGGTGCCGGGTGCGCCCAGGCGAGAGCGACATCATCGGACAGCTGCTGAACGAGGCCGAGAAGGCGCTGGCGCTCACCGATCTCACGATCCGCAAACGGACCCTTCTGTTCCGGACCTCGAGTTCGGTCACGCGGCCCACCCACAACGGGGGAACGGTCGTGTACCAGGATTCCAGCGTGGGGCTGGCGTCCTGGCCCATCACCAGCGCCCCGCCTGAGAGTCTGGCCGTGTGGGGCTTCGTGCATATCCCCGATACCTCGAGTTCAATCGAGCTGCTGCACCCGGAAATGGGCCCGGTGTATTTCGGGCCCGATGCCCGGGTGCTCTTCGCCGACTGGTTCCTCTCGTCCCACTGCTTCTCGGTCACCGCGGCGGATTCCCGGATCATCAGCATCGGCTTCGAGCCGGAAGCCGCCGGTTCCCGGGTGGACCTGCGGGGAACCCTGGAGATCGAACGCCGGACGATGCAGCTGGACCGGATCGAGTTCCATTACACCGGCCTCCCGGCGTGGGTGCCGGAGAATCAGGCCGGCGGGGAGATGTCGTTCCGCCGGCTGGAGAATGGCGCCTGGCTGGTGACCGAGTGGCGCCTGCGGGCCCCCGTACCGCTGGTGCGGGGCCGGCGTGACACCACCCTGTTCGGGTTCGCCGAGAGCCGCGGGCGGGTGACCGGCGTGGTGAACCGGGCCGACGGGTCCAGGGTGGGAAGTTGAATGGCCGGGGCCGCGGCCCTGAAGTTGCAAACGGCCGGCGTACCGGAGCAGTTCAGGCCGACACCATTCAACGACCCTGTGGAGTCTGCATGCGCACCATCGTCAGGTTTGTCCTCGGAACCGTAGTCACCCTTGTCCTCGGCCATGGACAACTCGAGGCACAGATCCGGGAAGTCGAAGACGGCGCCACCCGCCCGGTCCGGTTCCAGGCCGGGGGCCACCTCGACCTGGCCCTGCCCCAGGGGGAGTTCTCCGAGTTTGTCGACGCGGGATTCGGCATCGGCGGGTGGGCCGCCATCAACCTCGACCGGCGCGGCTTCGTCGCCCTGCGGCTGGATGCGACCTGGCTCAACTACGGCTCGGAGACCCGCCGCCGGCCGCTCAGCACGACGGTCCCGTTCGTGACCGTCGACGTCACCACCCAGAACAACATCTACGCGGTGGGCCTCGGTCCGATGATCACCCTGTCGCAGGGCCCGATCCGGCCCTACCTGTCGGGGCAGATCGGGTTTTCCTATTTCGCGACCGAATCGAGCGTGAAGGGAACCAGCAACTCCGAGAGCTTCGCCAAGTCGACCAACTTCGACGACTTCACCTTCGCCTGGACCGGCGGCGGCGGCCTCAAGATCCGGGTCTCGAACGGCCGGGTGCCGATCTTCATTGACGGCTCCGCCGATTATGTCCGGAACGGGCGGGTGCAGTACCTGCGCGAAGGCAGCATCACCGACGACGGCATGGGGAACATCACCATCCAGCCGATCGAAAGCGAAACCAACCTGCTGGTGATCCGGCTCGGCGTCTCAGGGGCCTGGTAGGCAAGTGGGGGCAAGTGAGGGCAAGTGGGGAGAAGTGGGGGCAAGTGAGGGCAAGTGAGGGCAAGTGAGGGCAAGTGGGGAGAAGTGGGGGCAAGTGAGGGCAAGTGGGGGCGGCGAGGCCCGGCGACCGCCCAAGGAGCGTCAAGCCGATCCGCCCTCTCACCTCTCACCTCTCACCTCTCACCTGTACTCCCCCCACAGTTCGCGCAGCACATCGCTGATTTCTCCCAGGGTCGCGCGGGCGCGGACCGCCTCGATGATGGGCGGCATGAGGACCCCCGTGCCCTGGGCCGCCGCACGGAGGTCCTTCAGGGCCCGCTCGACCCGGGTGCCGTCGCGCTTCGCCCGGGCTTCCTCCAGGCGGACGATCTGGCGCTGGGCCAGTTCGGCGAAATCGGGGACGTCGATGGCGGGAGCCGGGGAGTCGTCGGTGAACCGGTTGACGCCGACCAGCACCTTCTCTCCCGCCTCCCACTGCCGCTGGAGCTGGTACGCGCTCCGGGCGATGCGGTCCTGGAAGTAGCCCTGCTCGACCCCGGCTGCCGCTCCGCCCAGCCCGTCGATCTCTTCGATCAACTGGCGCGCCTCGCGTTCGATCCGATCGGTCAGGGCCTCCACGTAGTAGCTCCCCGCCAGCGGATCGACCGCCGCCGCCGTCCCGCTTTCCCAGGCCAGGATCTGCTGGGTCCGGAGCGCGAGGGTCGCCGCCTGCTCGGTCGGCAGGGCGAGCGCCTCGTCGTATCCGTTGGTGTGGAGGGACTGGGTCCCGCCCAGAACGGCGGCCAGCGCCTGAACGGTCACCCGCACGACATTGTTGAGCGGCTGCTGCGCCTGCAGGGTGACGCCGCCGGTCTGGGTGTGGAATCGAAGCCGGCAGGAGGCGTCGTCCGCATCGAACCGCTCGCGCAGGAGCCGGGCCCAGAGACGGCGGGCGGCGCGGAACTTGGCGGCCTCCTCGAACAGGTCGTTGTGGGAGGCGAAGAAGAACGAGAGCCGGGGCCCGAAGACGGCCAGGTCCAGGCCGGCGGCCACGGCCCGCCGCACGTATTCCAGCCCGTTGGCCAGGGTGAACCCCACTTCCTGGGCGGCGGTGGAGCCGGCTTCCCGCATGTGGTAGCCGCTCACCGAGATCGGATTGAAGTTCATCGCCTCGGCGGCGACGAACCGCAGCAGATCCACCGTCAGCCGGAGTGAGGGCTCGGCGGGGTAGATGTAGGTGCCCCGCGCGATGTACTCCTTGAGGATGTCGTTCTGGACCGTCCCGGTGAGCCGGGTCCGGGGGACCCCCTGCTCCTCTCCCACCACCACGTACATCGCCAGCAGGATCGCGGCGGTGGCGTTGATGGTCATGGAGGTCGAGACCCGGTCCAGCGGGATCCCGGTGAAGAGGACGGCCAGATCGTCGACCGTGTCGATGGCGACCCCCACCCGTCCCACCTCCCCCCGCGCCATCGGGTGGTCGGAGTCGTAGCCCATCTGGGTGGGGAGATCGAACGCGGTGGACAGGCCGGACTGCCCCGCGGCCAGCAGGCTTCGGAACCGCTGATTGGTCTCCTCGGCGGTCCCGAATCCGGCGTACTGGCGCATGGTCCAGAGCCGGGTGGTGTACATCGTCGGGTAGATACCCCGGGTGTACGGGAATGCCCCCGGCTCGCCCAGATCCCGCGCGGGATCGCCGGGCCAATCATGTCTGGTGAAGACCGTCTTGGATTCCTGATCCGTCATTGCGATCCGGGCGAACGCAGAAGAACGCTGATTGCGGCAGATAGCCCCGGGACTGGGTTGATGGCCGGTTGACACCCCCGGAGCAGTCTCCGGAGGTACTCGCCGGGAGTCAGACCCGTTGATTGCGCACTACCCCCAGGCACACTACCCACTCCAGGACCTCACCGGGTTGATCATCCGGGGATTCTACACCGTTTACGGAGAATTGGTTTACGGTTTTCTCGAGTCTGTGTACGAGCGGTCAATGGTCATCGTCCTCACGGACATGGGCCTCTCAGTCCGACATCAGGTCGAGGTTCCGGTCCGATTCCGCAGCGCAGAGGTGGGTATCTACCGAGCCGACCTGGTCGTTGAGGACGTGGTCGTGGTCGAGTTGAAGGCAGGACCGACCCTGCACCCGGCGCACTCGGCACAATTGCTGAATCTGCTCCGGGGAAGTGGGCTCGCTGTTGGCCTTCTGTTGCACTTTGGCCCGAAGCCCCGGATCAAACGGCTCATCATGAGCCGCCACTGAGAGCCGTCGGCCTGCATCAGTCATTTCTGCGTGATCTGCGTTCGGGAGTCAATCAGCCCTCAACCTGCCCCAGGACGCGGCCCACGAACTCCACATCCTCCTTCGACCCGATCACCAGCGGTACCCGCTGGTGCAGCGCCTCCGGCACCATATCCAGGATCCGGCCCCGCCCGTTGGTCGCCGCGCCGCCGGCCTGCTCGGCGACGAACGCCAGCGGATTGCATTCGTAGAGCAGCCGCAGCTTGCCGTTGGGATTCTTCGTGTCCGCCGGATACATGAAAATCCCGCCGTTCACCAGATTCCGATGAAAATCCGCCACGAACGAGCCGATATACCGGCTGTTCTTTCCCTTGATCATGTCCGGCAGATCTCCGTGGAACCCCCGGACGGACGTCTGGATCCCCTTGCTCCAGCGGGCAAAGTTGCTCTCGTTGACGCTGTAGTACTTCCCCACCCGCGGGATCACGGTCTGTGCCTGGCAGAGCAGGAACTCCCCGATGGTGGGCTCGAGGGTGAACATGTGCACCCCCTGGCCGGTGGTATAGACCAGCATGGTGCTCGACCCGTAGATCACATAGCCCGCCGCCACCTGCCTGATCCCGGGCTGCAACACATCCGCCACCGTCCCCCGTCCCTCCATGCTGACCCGCCGGTAGACGCTGAAGATGGTCCCGACCGCCGCATTGGCCTCGATGTTGGAGGAGCCGTCCAGCGGGTCGAACAGCACCGCGTACTTGCCGGCGGCGAACTGGGGCGGGACCGGGATGATGTCGTCATCCTCTTCCGATCCCATGACGCAGACGCGGCCGGTGTGGCTCAGCGCGTTCTTGATGGTGTCGTTGGCGAAGACATCCAGCTTCTGCTGCTCCTCGCCCTGCACGTTGGTGTGCCCGGCGGAGCCCAGCACATTCACCAGGCCCGCCCGCCGGATCGAGGCGGCGATGATCTTGGCCGCGAGCGCGATGTCGTACAGCAGGTTGGACAGCTCCCCGGTCGCTTCCGGAAACCGGTCCTCCTGCTCGACGATGAAACGCTCGATGGTGGTAACCGCAGAGAGTGTGGAAAGCATCGGATTCCGGTAGTCGGTGACGAGAATGGTTTAACCGTAACATCCAACGGCGACCAGGACCGCAGGCGGCCCCCGGCCGTCCCGGCCGCCCTGCCCTCACCTGCCCCCACTTGCCCTCACTTGCCCCCACCTCTCCTCACTTGCCCTCACCTGCCCCCACCTCTCCTCACTTGCCCTCACCTCTCCTCACTTGCCCCCACCTCTCCTCACTTGCCCCCACCTCTCCTCACCTTCCCTCACCTGCCCTCACCTCTTCACTCGACTTCCGTTCTTTCACACCCCCGCCGGGCACAGATGTTCATGCTGTGCCCATCGGTGACCACATCCACCCCGCCGTCGAGGTCGGTGCGCCAGAGACGGGCCCCATGCGCCGCCAGCCGGCGCAGCGTCTCGGGGGCCGGATGACCATAGCGGTTCTTCCGGCCTACGCTGATCACCGCCGCCCGGGGCCGAATCCGGTCCAGCCAGGCATCGCCGGTGGCCGTTCTGGACCCGTGGTGGCCCACCTTCAGAAGATCCACCTCTCCGACCGCCCCGTCGAGCCGGGTTTCCGCTCGAAGCCCGGCGTCCCCCATGAACAGGGCCTCGAAGCCCCGGTAGCGCACCAGGAGAACGATGGAGTCTTCGTTCAGGTCCAGACCCCATTCGGTCCAGGCCGTGTCCGGGTGAAGCACGGCGAACGACACCGAATCGATGGCCCAGCGGTCTCCCGCACGGGCCGCCCTCCAGGGGACCCCCCGGGCGGAAACCAGATTCAGGAATTCGAGGTAGACCGGATCATCGTAGAGCTCGCCGGGCTCCAGCACCAGATCCGTGGGAAACCGCTCCAGCACCGCCTCCGCCCCACCGACATGGTCCGCGTGCGCATGGGACACGATCAGGGCGCTGAGCCGGTGGACGCCGTGCCGGCGCAGAAACGGGACCATCACGCTCCGCCCTGCATCCATCCGATCCGTTCTGGGCCCCGCATCGATCATCACCCAGTGGCCGCCGGGCGTGCGCAGCAGCGCCCCGTCTCCCTGGCCTACCGGGAGAAAATGTAACGCCAGCCCGGAGTCTCTGTCACCGACGAGGGGAGCCAGGGCCAGGAACAGCGTCGCCCAGCTGGCCATGACCGCCAGCAGCCCCCACCGGGCCAGCGTGATCCCGGCCGGATTGCGTTGCCCCGTGGTCCACATGGCAAAGCCCAGCAGGCCGACCCATGGCGCCGCGGAGGGGAGTCCTCCCGCCAGGACCAGGTGGCCGCCCGGCACCTTCGCGCCCAGAGTGGCCACCATGTCCAGGAGGGCCAGGCAGGTTCCGGCCCCGGCCGCCAGGGCACCGGCGAGCGACGCCGAGAGCGGCGCAACGAGCAGGCTTCCCAGGACACCGGGCACGGCCAGGGCCGCGAGCGGCAGCGCCAGGAAGTTGAGCCCGATGCCCACGATGGCGACGGTCCCCATCACGCCGGCGGTCAACGGGGCCGTCGCCAGAGTCGCCCCCACCGAGGACATGAGCGTCCGCCAGCCCGGGGAGGGTCCCAGGGCCAGATCACCCCAGCGGGTGAACCGGACCACGCCCCACAGGGCGGCCGCGGAGAGCCACAGGCTGAGACTGAGAATGGCCCAGGGATCCACCGTGACCACGATGGCACAGGTCAGCGCAAGCAGGGCGTCGGGCTGGACCCGGCGCTGGCGCCAGCGACTCAAGGCCAGCAACAGCAGCAGGGCGGCCGCCCGGGTCGCCGGCGCGGGCCAGCCGATGAACGCCACGTAGGCGGTGGACAGCAGGGCCGCCAGCAGCAGGGCGCGGTCGCGACGCAGTCCGGCGGCGCGCGACAGGAGAAACAGCCACCCCGCAATCAGACCGACATGAAAGCCGGAGATCGAAAGGATGTGGACCAGGCCGGACTGGGCATACGCTTCCCGCAGGTCGGGATCCAGCTCTCCCCGCCGATTGAGCACCAGCGCGTCCACCAGCGGGGCCCGTTGCCCGTAGAGCCGCCCCGTGGTTTCAACCGACCAGGTCCGCAACCGGCTGCCCCAGGCAGGCCGGCCTGGACGCGCCGACGCGGAGGCAACCGTGAGAATCCCCCGGTCCCGCCCGCCCCGAGGCTCCAGCGGTACCCACTTCCCTTCCACCAGCCAGGCCGAACCGGCGAGTCGCTGTCGTCCCGCCGGCCAGCGGACCGTAATCGGCCTGCGGCACCCGGCACCCGGAAGAGCCGCCGGGCCGGTCCCGCCTTCCCGCGACACCACGTCCCGCGAGACGACCGTCAGCCGGACTCGGCCCGCCGCCAGCCTCGAGGTACAGGCCTGCCGCGCGGCGTGCGCGGCCATGCCGCCCACCAGGCCCCCGGCCAGCACCGCGGCCAGACCGATGCCGCCCAGACGCCACAGCCCGAGGGCAGTGACCAGGACGGCGATGACGACGCAACCCGGGTCCCCAAAACGCGTGAGGCCGGTCGCGAGACCGGCCCCGTACGCCACCACCAGCAGGATCACGGGCCGCGGCATCAGCGCGGCTCCGCGGGGTTCAGGACACCGGGCCCTTCCGTCCGCAGCGCGGCGCCATGCTCACTTTCCGGAACCCTTCCATGAGCGTGACATCCAGATCGGCCCGGTTCTGGTCGCTGTCGAGGCGGAGTTCGGTCATGATGGACCCCTCGAGCGTGGCCACGTACCGGGCCGGAAGGCGGTTCAGGGCAAAGACGAGCACGTCCGAGCGGCAGACATCGCAGCCGCAGAAGTCCTGGACGTCGGGCCGCAGCCGGTCGTAGGCGGCCAGAACGCGTTCCTCGACAAGATTGCGAATGGTCATAGGACGGCCAGTTGCGGCCGGGTGACGGCCGCGGTGAACGTGGATCCGGTTGTGCCGGTAAGCCTGACCCGATGGTACTCACCCAGCGCCGATGAGGGAAGGTCCACCACCGCGAGCAGGTTGGTCCGGGTCCGCCCCAGCAGCAGGCCGCCCCGCCTGGCCGGCCGCTCGAGGAGAACCTCGTGGTCGGTGCCCACCCGGGACAGATTCTTCCGCCTGGCATTGTCGCGCACCACCCGGACCAGGCGCTGGAGCCGTTCTCCCGCGACTTCGTCCGGGACGTGATCCCGGAGCCGGCCGGCCGGCGTGCCGTCCCGCACCGAGTACCCGAACGTATAGGCGTCGTCGAAATCCGCCTCAATGACGAGGCTGACGGTTTCGTCGAACTGAGCGTCGGTCTCCCCCGGGAACCCCACGATGAGATCGGTGGACAGGGTGATTTCCGGGATGGCCGCGCGCAGCTCGCCGACCACCTGCAGCAGCCGTTCGCGCGTGTAACGCCTGAGCATCCGGCGCAGCACCGGGTTCGACCCGCTCTGTGCCGGGAGATGGACGTGCTCACACACCGCCGGGGTCGTGGCCATGGCCTCGATGACCGCGGGGGTGAAATCCGTCGGGTAGGGACTGGTGAACCGCAGCCGGCGGATTCCATCCACCGCGCCCACCGCCCGCAGAAGGTCGGCGAAATCGTGGGTTCCGTCATGGTAACTGTTGACCGTCTGGCCCAGCAGGGTCACCTCGGTGACCCCCTGCTCCGCCAGGGCGCGGACCTCCCGCACCACCTCGGCCAACATACGGCTTCGCTCCGGCCCCCGGGTATACGGAACGATGCAGAAGGTGCACTTATAATCGCAGCCACGCTGCACCGTGACGAACGCGGTGGCCGCGGTGTCGCGCACGGCCGGCACATCCTCGTAGTGCTCCCAGGACCGGAACTCCACATCGGCCAGGCGCTGTCCGCTCTGCGCCAGGCCGAGCAGCGCCGGCAGCGATCGATAGGCATCGGGACCGAGCACCAGGTCCACCTGCGGGGCCTGGTCCAGGAGGGCGGGACCGAGGCGCTGCGCCATGCACCCGACCACGCCGAGGACCGTGCCGGGCCGCTTGTAGCGCTGCAACTCTCCCATCCGGCCGATCACCCGCTGCTCGGCGTTGTCCCGTACCGCGCAGGTGTTGACCAGCATGACGTCGGCGTCTTCCGGCCGGTCCGTCCGTTCGAAGCCGTCACGCCCCAGGACCCCGAGCATGAGTTCGGTGTCGGCGACGTTCATCTGGCAGCCGTAGGTCTCGATGTAGACACGCTTCATGGGGGAAACATAGCGGACAGACGGTCAGATGGTCAGACGGTCAGACGGTCGGACGGTCAGACGGTCGGACGGTCGGACGGCCGGACGGCCGGACGGCCGGACGGACCGGTCGCCGGCCGGCCGGGAGGGTCAATTCACCCCCTTCTCACTTCTCACTTCTCACCTTCTACGGCCCGCTCCTGACGTTCGGTCTCACGGTGAGGCCGATGACCAGCTGCCACCCGGTTTCGTCGTAGTCGGCGCCGGCGGAGCGCCAGACCCGCTCCAGGCCCAGATCCACATTGCCCCGGTTGGCGGCGAAGCTCATGCCGGTTCCCAGCGAAAGCGAGAACTCGGTCGGCTGGTCCGGACCCACGAGAAACGGCAGTTGCCGGTAGTGGATCCCGGCCCGCAGGGGCCGGCGGCCCGGACGACGGGGATCGGTCACCCATTCGATACCGCCGGAGATATCGGTGACGTTCTTCGCACCCAGCTGCCCCTGCACCAGCAGGTCGCTGTTGGCCCCCGACCAGGTGCGGTAGTCGAACTGGGCCGCGCCCAGGAGCCGGGGAGAGAACTGGTACTGTGCCGCAAGCCCCATCCGGTAGGGCAGGTCCACGCTGTAGATGCCGGTGGAGTCCTGGTCCACGGTCACCTTGCCGTCGGAGCGGAGCGAGGCCGCCAGCGTGAAGCGGGAGGTGGCCTGGTAGACCAGCCCGGCCGACACGCCCCACCCGGCATAGGACAGCTCGGTGGTCTGCCGGATGTTCCGATAGGACGTGTCCTCGTACGCCCGGTTCTGGGCCATCCGGTTGACCCCGGTCAGCAGGTGGAACCCGCCTCCCACCAGCAGCTTGGGTGAGAGGGCGTAGGCCGCGGCGAGCCGGAGGTCATTGATGCCGCCGTCGGACGACAGCGTGTCCACGTACCCCACCGGGGTTCCGCGGAGCATTTCGGTCCCGGCCAGGGTGATCAGGAAGTCCCGCGAGGTGTAGTTCGAGTAGCTGAGGCCGAGCGAGGCGTGCGTGCCTCCGATCGGTCCGGCGACCTGAAACAGCGGAAACTCGGTGCTGCGCAGCGAGGCGCTCCCCGCCGGCGTCGTGGAGTTGCGCCACTGGGGCGTGACCTCGAACCCGGCCGTCATGGTCGGCAGCATGGCGACCGCGGCCGGGTTGAGCTGCGACTGGCCGTCGATGAGGCCGGGCGCGCCGCCCATGGCCCACGCCCGGGCCGAGAGACCCCGGCCCGGCAGGCCCAGACCCCGGATCCCGAAGATCGAGGACTGGCCCCAGAGGGTCCCGGGAACGACCAGCAGCAGGAGAGCGAGCGAGAAACGTCGCACCTAGGGCCTCACGAACGGATACTGGAAGTTGTAGGTCAGCCGGATCCGGGGCGCCCCGGACGGTGAGCGGGTAGACCGGAAGACCGGCTCCGAGAAGCTGGCGGCCTCCGGGGTCAACACCAGAAACACCATCTGGGGAAGCAGCCCGCCGCGGCGCTGCCAGGTGCGCACCATCGCCGTGATGTCGACCGAGACCACCCCGCTGGTACTGTCCGGGAGCTGGATTCGTCTTGCGATCGTCGACGACGTCAGGAGCGGCGATTTCGAACCGAGGTCACCCAGGACGCCGAAGATGTTCAGGAACGGCGCGTCGCTCACCAGCCCGGGGACCGGGGCATCGGTGGTGAGTTCCAGGGTCGCGCGGAGAATGTCCGCCGAATCCCGGATGAGCGCCGGCAGGTCGAACCGGATCCAGGCCCGGGAGGAGGGCGCTCCCCCGACCGTCAGCAGATCCGGATCCGGGGTCATGAGCCCCTGGGTCACGAACGATGCGTATTGGGGCAGCCGGTTGAGCACCTGAAGCTGCTTGGAACTGTCGGGGATATCCGCCGTGACATAGGTCGTAAACACGGGGGCGCCCGTCGCCGCGAGGCTCGCCACCCGGACACCGGTCGGCCGGGGGGCCGACACGGCGATGCCGATCGCCAGGTGCCCGCTGTCGCCCGGGGGGATCACCACCCGCATCAAGGCGGAATCCGTGAGCACGGCCCGGACCAGCCCGGAGCGGGTCGAATCGCCGATGCTGATCGTGTCGATCAGGTTGGCGTCGACCAGGTTGGTGTCCACCCCGGCGAACGTGGTGGTACTGTCGATGTCCACCGGCAGCCGGTAGAGAACCAGCTTGAGTCCGGTGAGGGTCGTGTCCCGGGCCTGCAGCGTCACGCCGATCGCCACGGAATCGATGGTGTATGCGCGATTGGTGTCGCTTACCAGGACCGAATCCGGGCGGGCGAGAAAACGGACCAGGATGCGGTCCTCTTCGGCCGGGAGGCCGTTACTCGCCAGCAGCGAGGGGCCCAGGCCCGGGGCCTGGTAGCCCGACAGCGAGCTGTCCTGCCCCGGCAGGGCCGTGATCGTCGTATCCAGCACCTGGACGGATCCGCCGGGACACAGCGCCGGGCAATCGACCGGCGAGTTCAGCTTGTCCCGGCACGCCGCTGCCAGGACCAGCGCCAGCGGCAGCAGCCACGCGACCGGTTTGTATCGAGCTGCGGATTTCACTCGCGGGAAACTCCTGGACGATTCATCCGGAGAGATGTTGTGCGTCGAAGGCGGCCGGCAGGAGGTCGGCCAGGCGCCAGCGCAGGGTGCGGGCCGGGCCCACGGCGACGACCTCCAGTTCCGGCGCAAACTCATGCAGTACCTGACGACACGCCCCACAGGGAGCGGCGGGCGGATCGGCGTCGGAGACGATCACCACCCGGCGAAAACGGCGTTGTCCGGCCGCCACCGCGGCCCCGACCGCGACTCGCTCGGCGCAGTTGGTCAGCCCATACGAGGCGTTCTCCACGTTGCAGCCAGTGAAGATAGTCCCATCCTCCGCCTCGAGCGCCGCTCCCACCCGGAACCCGGAGTACGGCGCATGGGCCCGGGCCTGAACCGTTCGCGCGGCCGACAAGAGTGCATCCATAGCGTCATGAGGACGAGGCGACACCCGGGCCCGGTCCATTCCCCTCAGTCCTGTGAGTCTTCCGTCCAGATCTCACTCAGGAACGACGTTCCGGCCGGCAGCGGCTCCACACCGAGGAATTCCGCCACGGTCTGGCCGATATCGGCAAAGGTCGTTCGCTTTCCGAGATTCACCGCCCGGACCCGCGGGCCATAGACCAGCAGGGGTACCATCTCACGGGAATGATCCGTGGAGGGTGTCGTCGGGTCATTCCCGTGATCCGCCGTAATAATAACGAGGTCGTCCCGCCGGACCGGACCCAGGAGTTCCGGCAGGGCCTGATCCAGCTCCCTGAGGCCCTGATGGAAGCCGGCGGTATCGTTCCGGTGACCCCACGACTGATCGAACTCGATCACGTTGGCGAACAGGACCCCCCGGTGCATGCTCCGGAAGGCGTCCCGGATCATGGAATAGGCCTCCCGGTTCGTCGCCGTATGGATGCTGCTGATGTGCCGGTTGGCGAAGAGATCGTCCACCTTGCCGACACCGACCCGGGGGACATGGCGCGCTGCCAGCCGGTCGAGCAGGGTTCCCTCCGGCGGCGGGAGACTGAAGTCCTTCCGCCCGGCGGTCCGGTGGTAGGCCCCCGGGGACCCCACGAAGGGCCGGGCGATGACC
Organism: Gemmatimonadales bacterium; assembly: GCA_050183505.1. GTDB lineage: Bacteria > Gemmatimonadota > Gemmatimonadetes > Gemmatimonadales > GWC2-71-9 > JBFXBG01. Next base: position 44,550 of record JBFXBG010000011.1, read on the forward strand.
CGGGAGACCCCGTGCTCGCCCTGCAACATCGCCCGCGCGGCGGCACAGGCCCGATAGAGTTCCTCGAGGGGCACGACCGCTTCGTGCGCGGCCACCTGAAAGACGCTGTCGGCCGAGGTGTAGACAATCCACTCCCCGGTTGCCTGATGCTGCCGGCCCAGCTCCTCGATGATGGCCGTACCGGACGCCGCCTTGTTCCCCACCACTCCCCGGCCCGTCAGCCGGCTGAACTCCTCGAGGACCTCGGCCGGAAAGCCTCCGGGGTAGGTCGGGAACGGCCGGTCCAGCAGGATCCCGCAGATCTCCCAGTGTCCGGTCGTACTGTCCTTGCCCATCGAAGCGGGCTGACATACCCCCCAGGCCGCCCGGGGCCGGTCCACCGAACGCATCCCGGCCAGCGGGGCACAGGATCCGAGGCCGAGCGCCTCGAGCCCGGGCAGGTCGAAGCCGCCGACCGCCCGGGCCAGGTTTCCCAGGGTGTCGCTGCCCGCATCCCCGTAGGCCGCGGCGTCGGGAGCGGCCCCGATGCCGACACCGTCCAGAACGATTATGGCTGCGCGGCGCATGAGCGGTGTGAGAGGAAGAGATCTCGGGGACGCGATAAGATTGATGATTGGATGATCAGTGAATGGGTGATTGGGCGCTGTTCGCGAGTCATGGGTGAGTGCGCGGCCCGCGGGTGACGTCGCATGCCCCAATCATCCAATCATCAATCGTCCAATGGCTAAACTTCCATCATCCAATCCCCTCATTCTTTGGATTGCACGAACCGGACCCGCAGCGCCGTCAGGGCTTCACGCAGCAGTTTCTCCTCATCCGGATCCAGCCGGCCGCTGGTCTTTTCTTCCAGCATGCTCAGGGTGTCGATCAGCATCTGCGCCATCTGGCGCGGCTGGGCGGCATCCTCCGCCACGCCCGGCGGCAGCGTCCCGTTGAGGGCGGCGTCCGCCTGGGCGGCGAGCCCCATGACCAGTGATACGAAATGCTGGTTCACCGGTTCCTTCCTCCCTGTTCGACCCTAGTCGACGTAGCGCCGGGTAACCCGGGGGCCGATGCCGGTGAGCAGTTCATAGGAGATGGTGCCCGCCGCCGCGGCCTGCTGATCCAGCGACACCCGCCCGCCATAGACGGTGACCTCGTCTCCCGGTTTCACCTGGCCGTCGGCAACCGCCACCATGACCATGTCCATGGTCACCCGGCCGACCAGGGGAACGATCCGGCCGTTCAGTTCCACCCGGCCCCTGGGGGCAAGGGCGCGCGGAACGCCATCGGCGTATCCGATCCCGAGCGTTGCCACGGTGGTCGGGGCTTCGGCCCGCCAGGTGGCCCCGTAGCTCACGCTGTCACCGGCCCGGACCTGCCGCACGGCGACCACCCGGGCCTTGAGCTGCACCACGGCCACCGGATAGCGGCCACCCGCCTCGCCGCCGTAGAGGAAGATCCCCGGCCGGACCAGGTCGCCGGCATAGCGGCGATCCCGCAGGGCGGCGGCGCTGTTGGCCGCGTGGATCAGCGCCGGGCGCTTCTTCCCCTGCCCCAGGATGGCCTGGAACCGGAGCCATTGCTCTTCGGTCACCGAGGGTCCATCGTCCGCCGAGTGGAAGTGGGTGTACATGCCTTCCCAGCCGGGAAACTGGGGGAGCTGTTCGAGCAGCTGGGCGATCTGTCCCGTCTCGCTCCAGCGGAACCCGCTCCGGGACATGCCGGTGTCGATCTCCACGTGAAAGGGCCGTTCGGTGGCGCCGGTCCAGGCCTGGAGCGCTTCGAAGTCACCGATCGCCGGCCGCAGGTCGTGCTGCAGGTGGAGCTGCACCTCGTGGGGATGGAGCGGACTGAAGACCATCACCGGCCGCAGCACGCCGGCCCGGCGGAGTTCGGCTCCTTCCTGAACCGTGGCGACGCCGAACCCCCAGGGATCGGCACGCTCGAGCACCCGGGCGACCCGTACCGCGCCCAGGCCGTAGCCGTTGGCCTTGACCATCGGCAACAGCCGGGCACCCGCTGCCTCGGCAACGGTACGCGCATTGGCCACGACGGCACCGAGATCGATGTCCGCCCAGGCGCGCAATGGATCGGAAGAGTTTGACGTTGTCACAGACGGCGAATATGATAATCCGCCACGGAGGGTAAATGCAAGAGAAATCAGCGCTTGGACGGGCGCTCGACGTCGTCCGGGACCTGCGCCGCCGCTGCCCCTGGGACCGGGCGCAGACCCGGGAGACCCTGCGGCCCTATCTGGTCGAGGAGGTGCTCGAACTCGATGCGGCCCTGCGGGAGGGGGACCAGGCCCGCATCCGGGACGAGATGGGAGACTTCCTCCTGCACCTGGCCTGGCAGTTCGTCATCGCCGGGGAAAACGGAGAATTCACGCCGGAGGAGGTTGCCGCCGACCTGGCGTCGAAGATGCGCCGGCGCCACCCCCACCTCTACGACCTTGGACCGCCGGAAGCCTGGGAGCAACTCAAGCGCCGTGAAGGCCGGGACGGCATCTTCGACGGGCTGCCCGACACCCTCCCGCCGCTCCTCATGGCGCACCGGCTTCAGCAACGGGCGGCCTCACTCGGCTTCGACTGGCCTGACGCCGCCGGACCGCTGGAGAAGGTACGTGAGGAACTGGCTGAAGTGGAACATGAACTGGCCCAGGCCTCCGGCTCCCCGGCCCAGACCGACCCGAGCGGTCCGGCGCGGCCCTCCGACGGGCTGATCGACGAGATCGGGGATCTGCTGTTCGCGGTGGTCAACCTCGCCCGCAAACTCGAGGTCCAGCCTGGGCTCGCGCTGGAGCGCGCTAACCGCAAGTTCCGCAACAGGTTCCACTCCATCGAGAGGCTGGCAGGTGAGAGGGGACTCGAGGTCGAAACGGCGGGACTTGAGAAACTGGATGAACTGTGGAATGAGGTGAAAGCGGGGGAGCTGGGACCGTGAATCCTGAGGGGGGGCCGGAGCGAGGGCGCCGCCGGCAGCCGAGGCGGGGCCGGCCCATGCTTCGTGCCCCCGCTGATGGAGCAGCAGTACGCTCGCATCCGACTTGAGTGGGGCCGGCCCGGGGCGTCATACTGGTACGCGCTCCCACCGGCTCCCAGTTCGTTGAGGCACGCCGACCCGGTCGAATCGCAGGCATTGACGGCACGGCCCGGATCAGCCGGCAGGGGCTCTTTGACAACTGATGGACCGGGCCCCATCCTGTCGGGTGGGGTCCGGCGCGGATCCGAGAATCCAGCCGACGGGCGCCCCGTGGGCGTCGCGTCCCACGTGACACGCGATCGGGTCGGGAGGGCATAAGTCACTCGCGGCGAGGAGGATTCCAGGCGCTATGTGCGAGGATTCCCCGCGGAGTGATCTTGAACCACGCCTCGGTATAGCTGCTTGGAGGAAGGGCCCTTGGCGCTAGCTCGATGAGGGCGTCACCGCCCGGGGTTAGTAGGTAGACGCGCGCCCAGTCGTTCTGGATCAAGCGGGAAAGGCCCTCAACAACCTCGTCATGTCCGAAGAGTGCACCGCGATATCTCCACCAAGCCGTAGGTCTATCGCCATTGAGCCGCTCGATAACATCAGAGAATTGCTCGATGTCATCGGCGATTGCATCGAGCAGGTACATGTCCACAGAAGCTTTGCCTCTGATCTCTCGTTTCGGCTTCATGGATATTCGAGTCTACTCCCGGGGTGGCTTGAGCACGGCGCGGAAGTGGTCCTCGATCACCTCCCCCTCCTTATCCAGGATGGTATGGCGCACGAGTTGCTCACCAGCTTCGTTCTCAACGTCCTGGTGGCCCGGGGCCCCGAGGGCCGCCGCTCCACGCCCTTCACGGTGCTGGTGAGCCGGGCGGGCTTCGAGGCCGCCCACGCGCACCTGCTGAGTCTCTTCCCGGGCCTGACGTCGGGACAGATGCTGATCGGCCTCGAGTTCGCCGGGCACCACGGCTTCACCTTCGCCCGCTTCCTGGCCGACCGCGGCTACCCGGTGGTGAATGTCCTCCCGGCCCATACCAGGCGGGCCAAGGAGCTGGAGGACAATAGCCCGCTCAAGACCGATGCCAAGGACGCGGGCCAGATCGCCAAACTGGTCGGGATGGGGATCTTCGTCCCCTACCCGTTCCTGCAGACGCCCTACGTGGAGGGCAGCGCCCCCCACTTGCCAGCCCACCGCCCTCCTCTACCTTTGAAGCATGGCCACCGACCCCGCTTTCGACTTCAGGC
>JBFXBG010000012.1:0-46308 GCA_050183505.1 Gemmatimonadales bacterium
TCGCGGTTTCACACCAGAGCAGGTCGGCGTAGGGCGCATAGGACCGGCCCCGGGCGATGGCGGCCTCCAGGCCCGAACGGACCCGGAAGAACCCTTCGTTGGTGCGTTCGCCGGTCAGGAACGGCCGATCCCGTTCGTCGACGTCACTGGTCAGCAGGGCCGCGGAGTTGGCATCGGTCCGGGCCACCAGGATGGTCGGGACGCCTTCCACGTCCGCCGCCAGCCGTGCCGCGATCAGATTCCGGATGGCGGCCTGGGTGGGGATCAGCACCTTGCCGCCCAGATGACCGCATTTCTTCTCGCTGGCGAGCTGGTCCTCGAAGTGGACGCCGGCGGCCCCCGCTTCGATCATCGCCTTCATCAGTTCGAAGCAGTTGAGCGGCCCGCCGAAGCCCGCTTCGGCGTCCGCCACGATCGGCGCGAACCAGTAGGTCCGGCGGCCGTTGCCGCCTTCGGCGTGCTCGATCTGGTCGGCCCGCTGCAGCGTCTGGTTGATCCGCTTCACCAGCTGGGGGGCGCTGTTGGCCGGGTACAGGCTCTGGTCGGGGTACATCTGCCCGGCCAGATTGGCGTCCGCGGCGACCTGCCAGCCGCTCAGGTAGATGGCCTTGAGGCCGGCCCGGACCATCTGCATGGCCTGGTTGCCGGTCACGGCGCCGAGCGAGGTCACATAGGGATCCTCCTGCAGCAGCCGCCAGAGACGTTCGGCGCCCAGCCGGGCCAGGGTGCGCTCGATCTGGATCGAGCCGCGCAGGCGGAGAACGTCGTCCGCGGTGTATGGCCGGATGATTCCCTGCCAGCGGGCGTTGCCGGTCCAGTCCTGCTGGAGAGCCTTCGCGTCGGCGCGCATGTCGGTCATCGTATCCTCTGCGTCTCGGGCCGGGAGCAATCTCCCATACCGGGTATGAAGTCTTGATTAATCGGGCGGTAGAATCGGCGCACGATACCGCGGCCAGCACGCTCCGTGCCACCGGCCGGGTCCTCGTAACATAAGCACTGATTGTCTGATGGGGTTCCCGCGGGGTGCGGCTGTGGGGTGGTGACGACACGAAACGGGGCCGGATCCCTCACGGCGGCCGGCCCCGGCCGGCAGTTACCGGGTTGCCACGACGACGATCGCCACGATGCTGGCGAGCACCTGGGCGATCGAGCCGAAGATCGCCACGTAGTCCTTCCGGTCTGCCGGGTCCCGCTCGGGGACGAAAATGACCGCCCCGGCCAGCGGCTTGGGCTTGGAGTCCGGGAACAGGAACCGGCGATGGACGCTCTCGACCTTGCCGTTGGGCTGGGTGACGTAGGAGCGGCCGCGATCGGCGGAGCGGGAGTATCCGCCGGCCGAGGCGATGTAATGCTCGATGCTCTTCCCGGGCGAGTAGGACACGGCCACCGGGGCGTTGACCGCGCCGTAGACCCGCACGACGGGATTGTATTCCGGAATGAAGATCGAGTCTCCCCCCACCAGGATGAGATTGTCCCGGTGCTTCGGGTTCTTGAGCACCGCCGGGAGGTCGATGCCGATCCGGCCCGCCCGGTTGAGCGAACGATTGAACTCGATGCCGGTCGGGTAGGCTTCGTTGGTGAGGCCACCCGCACGCTGGATCAGGTCCAGCAGCCGGTCGCTCCGGGTCTTCAGGGAATACTTCCCGGGGTAGCGGACCTGGCCCGAGACGACCACGGTCCGCTGCAGCTCCCAGTCGGGCTGGCGCAGGATCAGGATGTTGTCGTACGGCTGCAGGGCGACCTCGGGCGCGCCGCCGGCCTGAGCCGGGAGCCCCGGAGGGCCGAGATAGAGCGAGTCCCGATCCCGTTCGAACAGGTAGGTGGAATCGAGTGGAACCCGCAGCGTCGTTGCCACCGTGCCCTGCGCCCGGTTCACCGGCAGCCGGGCGATCTCGGCTTCATTGAGCAGCGCGTCTTCGGTCGGTCCATTGGCGAGCAGCATGGCGTCCCGCAGTGTCATCCCCTCGTAGTAGGGGATCCTGCCCGGTTTCCGGACCGCGCCGGTAATGGCGACGTACCGCTCGGGGCGGAATGTCGTTCTGGAAAAGACTTCGATCTCGTCCTGATCCTGGAGTTCGAGATCCTGGGCTACGGCGCCGGTCGAGTCCCGGAATGCGGCGCGCAGCTGTTCCCGGGTGGAATCGCTCCGCAGCCTGGAAATGAGGATCTGGCTCAGATACGCGTCGGGTTTGGGGCCCCCGGCGAGCCGCAGCGCCTCGCTGAGCCTCATGCCGGGCCGGTACCCCACCTGGCCTTCGATCCAGACGTTGCCCGAGACCGTCACGAACCCCCGGGTGGGTTCGGGCACCGAAAAGACGATCACCGAGTCTCCCGCGACCATCGGAAAGGGCGGCGCCATGGAATCGACCAGCTGTTCAGCGCCGAGGTCGAGGACCACGCGGGCCTGACCGCTGGGGCCCCGCTGGTCGGGCGGAAGGATCCGGTGAATCTGAATCCGGCGGCGCAGGGCCGAGGCGTCGTAGCCGCCGGCATACTGAATCAGGTCCCGGAGGGTCTCGCCCGGCTTCATTTCGTAGATGGCGGGTCGGACGACGGTCCCGGTCAGGTAGACCTGCGGTCCCCGGACCGGGATGAACACCACGTCTCCGTTCTGCAGCCGGAGGTCTCCCCGGTTGTTGCCGTGCAGCAGGTAGTCGTACACATCGAGCGAATCGACCACCTGGCCGCCCCGGCGGATCTCGGCCTTCCGGAAGCTTCCGTCCAGGGTGGGGCCGCCGGCGGCGTAGAGCGCCGTCAGCGCGGTGCCGGCCGCCGAGATCTGGTAGGAGCCGGGACGCAGAACGTCTCCGACCACGAAGATCTGATTCCGGCGCAGCCGCGCCACGGTCACCTGGAAGTGGGTCGTGGCATTGGCGCCACGGCGTACTCCGGAGTACACCCGGCCCAGCCGGGCAAACAGCAGATCCTCCAGCTGGCCCAGGGTGAGATTGGCCACGTAGAGCTGGCCCACCTGGGGAATGACGACGAAGCCCTCACGGGTGACTTCCAGCGTGTGCGCCAGTTCGACGTCCCCGGTGAGGATCAGGACCAGCACATCCCCCGGGCCGAGCCGGTAACCGGCATCCACCGGGCCGTCCAGCGCGGGTTCGAACTGGTTGCTCCGGCTGCGGAACATCCGCAGGCCGAAGATCAGATCCCCCCGCGCGGCCACCAGGGCGGCGATCGAATCCTGCCGGGCCAGCGAATCCACCGCCGTCGAGTCCACCGCGGTCTGGAGCGAGTCGATTTCCTCGGCACTGGCGAGCCCGAGCAGCCGGACGGCGTCGAGCACATTGCCGCCGGGCGTGGTCACCCGGGTGGTATCCGCGCCGCTCAGATAATCGTCGAGCAGCGTCTCGGGGTACCCGGCCGCGCGCAGCCGGGCCCGGATCTGATCCGGGGTCAGGCCCGACGCGCCGATTCGCTGGCGCAGCTGGGCCACCAGATCGGGGCGGGTCCGGAGCAGTTCCCTGGCCTGCGCGGCGGTGGGACGCTGTGCCGCCGCAGGGCGGGTGAGGAACGGAGTGGCGAGGAGAGAGAGGGCCAGGACGAGGTGAAATCGGCGCATAGGCTGGGGAAGATAACGCTTCACACGCCTCTGGCTACGGGCGGGACGTCTGTTCCGGGTCAGGCCGTTGAGCCCGATCCCGGGCCGCTTCGAACCCGCTCCCAGAAGGCCGCGGTCTTCCTGGCGAGAGCGGCGTCGACGAACTCCTCCATCACCCGCCGGCGGCCTTCCACCGCAAGGCCCTGGCGCCGGGAAGGTGAGTCGCGAAGCTGCTGAATGGCCCCGGTGAGTCCATCGACATCCCCGTCCGCCACGACCAGCCCGGCATCTCCGATCACTTCGGGGATGGCTCCGGTGCGGGCGCCCACGACCGGGACACCGTGGGCCATGGCTTCGATCGCCATCCGGGCATGGGGTTCGACCCAGCGGTCGGTGGCCCGGGACGGAATCGCCAGGCAGTCCAGCCGGCTCCACACGGAGGCGAGGCCATCGGGCGGCAGGGCTCCCAGCCAGCTCACCCTGGAGGCTACCCCGAGCCGTTCCGCGACCCGTTCGAGCTCCTCCTGGGCGGGGCCGCTGCCCACGATCACCAGATGCCAGGAGCCCAGCAGCTGCACACACGCCTGCAGCAGCAGATCACAGCCGCGTTCCGGTACCAGCCGGCCGACGAAGCCGATGGTGAATCCCTCGTGCGGAATCGGGGTCAGCCGGCGGGGGACCGGCGCGCCGAGCTGCGGGATGACGTCGACCGGGCACTCGGGACGGGCCCGGCTCAGCAGCTCCGCGGCCAGCCGGTTGGCGGCGAGGAAACCGGCAGCCCGGCCCAGGGCCCGGCTTCGGCGCCACCCTTCCCGCATTCCCGTCTGCCGGGGCAGGCTCTGCGCGGTGTAGAGAATGCCGGGGATTCCGAGCCGGGCGGCGGCCCCCGTCGTCACCGCCGCGACCTGGGTTGTGGGTTCCTCCTCGATCTGGACCAGGTCGGGCCGGAAGTCACGCAGCAATCGGCGAATGGTGGCGCGGCTCCAGATTGCGCCCGGGCCCGAGGGGCCGCGCACGCCGATCGGGACCACGCGGATCCCGCGATCGTCACCCCAGGACGCGACCAGGCGGGCCCCCGTCACCGGCTCCTGCCACCGTTCCGGGACGGCCAGGGCGATGGCTGCGCCCAGTCCCGCCAGGGCCCGGAGCTTCCCCCGCTGCTCCGGGTCGATGTAGACGTGAGAGATGAACGCGACGCGCATGAGCGGTTCAGGTGCTCCGGGCGAGCCAGGCGGTGGCCGCCCGGGCGACCTCACCGGCGGCCTCCCCCCGGCCGTACGCATCCCGGTCCCAGGAGGCTCCGGCCCGCCAGCAGTCAAGCTGACTCTGGACCGCGGCCGCCAGGTCCCCGGCCGCTGCCGGGGCCACCAGGCGGTTGGCGCCCAGGTCCACCGTCTCCACCCACTCGGTCTCATCCCGGACCGTGATACACGGCACGCCCAGCCAGTAGGCCTCGCGCTGCAGCCCGCCGGAGTCGGTGACGACGGCCGACGCCCCCCGGGTCAGGGCCAGGCTCTCGAGGTAGCCGACCGGCGGCATCAGGGTAAGCCGGCCGATCCGCTCCCGGTACCGGCCGGCGGCGTCCAGCGCAGCCCGGGTGCGGGGATGAAGGGCCAGGAACGCGTCCAGCGGAAGCCCGCCGAGGGCCTCCAGCACGGCCTCCAGCAGGGCCGGGTTCGATGTGATCTCGGCTCGATGCAGGGTGGCAAACAGGTACCCGCCCGGGGCGGGGGAGGGGAGCAACCGGGCCGGGTCCGGCAGCTGATCGAGGCATCGCACCAGCACGTCCCGCGCGACATCGCCGGTATCCACGATGGTCGCGTCGCTGCGTTCGCGATGCAGCCGGGCCGCGGCCGACGGCCCCGGCGCGCAGAGCAGTCCGGCGACGGCGTCCACCATGCGCCGGTTGATCTCCTCGGCCAGGTACGCGTCCCGGGCACGCAGCCCGGCTTCGACGTGTGCCAGCGGAATCCGCAGCTTGGCCGCGGCCAGCGCGGATCCCAGGGTGGAGTTGGTGTCCCCGATGACGACCACGGCGGCGGGAGCGTGTTCCCGCAGCAGGGCTTCGGTCCGGATCAGGACGGCCGAGGTCTGTTCGGCATGGGACCCGGAGCCGACCTCGAGAAAGCGGTCGGGCGGCTTGACGCCGAGTTGCTGATAGAGCAGGCCGTTCAGTTCGAAATCGTAGTGCTGGCCGGTATCCACCGCGAGAACGCCCCCGATCCGGGCAAGGTGCTCGCGCACCGCGCTGGCCTTGATGATCTGCGGCCGGGTACCGTAGCAGAGAGCGAATTGCGGGGGCATGGACCAGGGTTTGAGGTCGGCGCGAATCCCGGGCACAAGAAACACCGGCGACGCGCAAAAAGAAAGGTGATGCGGGCCCTGCGCGAGGGCCAAGGCGCGGTGTTACATTAACCACACAAGCAGGACTGAGGACTGAGGCCTTCTCGTTCCCCTGTGCCCTCAGTCCTCAGTCCTCAGTCCTCAGTCCTCGGTTCTTGGTCCCCGGTCCTCGTCCAGATGCGCATCCTATACCTCGCCAAATACTACTGGCCCCGTTCCGGCGGGATGGAGCGCGTGGTCCAGGATCTGGCGGAGGGGGCGGCGGCGCTGGGGCATGACGTCGAGGTGGTGGCCTACGACAAGGGCGGCCGGATCGACCGGGGCCAGCGCACCCGGATCACCCGGGTGTTTTCCCTCGGTGCGGTCGGGGCGCAGGAGCTGGCCCCCGGTTACCTGGCGGCGGCCCACCGCCGGGCCGACGTCATTCACCTGCATCACCCGCACGCCTTCGCGGACTTCGCCGCCCTGACCCGCTCGCGCCGCATTCCCCTCGTCATTACCCAGCACGCCGATACCCGCCGGGCTTCCTCCCGGATTCTCGCCCGGATGGCGCTCAAGCGCGCGGCGGCGGTGGTCGTGCCAAGCCGGGCGCACGTGGCCCTGTCCAACGAGCTGGTCGGGCTGGAATCGAAGGTCGAGGTGATCCCCTTCGGGGTCGACACCGACCGCTGGGCGACGGTCCCGCCGCCGCCGTTCGGGGGCCCGCCCCGGGCGATCTTCATCGGGCGCCTTGTGCGCTACAAGGGCGTCGACATACTCCTGAGAGCCCTGGAGCAGGTTGCCGACCTCCGGCTGGACATCGTCGGCTCCGGTCCCGAAGGCCCCCGGCTCAAGACGCTGGCCCGGGCACTGGCGGTCACCGACCGGGTGCGCTGGTTCGGGGAGACGCCCGACGAAGACCTGCCACGCCGCATGGCCGACGCGGATTTTCTGGTGCTGCCGTCGGTGACGGTCGAGGAGATGTTCGGGCTGGTGCTGCTCGAGGCCATGGCGGCCGGCCGGCCGGTCATCACCACGGCGCTGCCCAGCGGGGTGCGGGAGGTGAACGCGCCGGGGGAAACCGGTCTGGAGGTCCCCCTCAGGGACATTACGGCCCTGTCGCACGCGCTGGAGCGGCTGGCCCACGACACCCAGTTGCGTCACGACATGGGGCTGGCGGGACGCAGCCGGGTCGAGACGCTGTTCAGCCGCAATCTCATGGTGGAGCGGCACCTGGACCTGTATGACCGGGTCATGGCCGGTGGGCGGATCAGGGAGCCCGCCGGGGGTGAAAACGGCTGACCCGCCGGTGACGCACCCGGTTCCGCCGGGGTCGAGCTACGGGGCGGGCTCGACGGAGGCCCCTTATATGGCATAAGTGGCTGAACCTGCTACATTTGAGGAACTCAAGCGGATTGACTGAACCCATCCCGATGTCCGGACCGACGCTGGTGACGCCAGCTCAGGCGGAACCGATCACACCGCCCCGCAACCCTGAGGCCGCTCCGGCCGCCGATTCCCCCCCGGAGGAATCGGTCCTCGCCTCCCTGGCTGTCCGCCTCGGTCTGCAGCGCCGCGCGGCGCGCAACCTCCAGCGACATTTCCGCAGGGCCATCCGGCGGGTCGGCGCCCTGATGCTGGCGGACATCGCCGCGTTGCAGTTCATGCGGCTGGTGCTCCGCAGCATCCGCAATGAAGCCCTGCTGGGCAGTTCGGTCGCCGCCACGCTGCAGGACCGTCTGCCGGCCGGCTATCTGGGCGGCTGGCAGTTCGCGGCCGCCCTCATCATCGGTCTGTACGTCACCGGAAACTATTCCCCGGGAGATTACCGCCGGGATCCGGCCCGCCTGTTCCTGGGCTGCGCCCTCGCGATCGCCCTCCCGCTCTGGCTGTCGCTCTGGACCGACGGGTTCGGGCTGGTGCTGTTCCAGTACGCGGTGACGGTCCTGCTGGTCTGGGGCGGGATCGCGGTCGAGCGGCTGATGATGGACCGGCTGGTCGCCCGGGTGCTGCCCCGCCCGCGGGCGACCCCGGCCCTGCTGGTGGGCAACGCGGCCGATTGCCGGGCGACGGCCCAGACACCCGCGTTCGCCCGGGGCGATGAGTTCCGGCTCATGGGTTTCGTCGACCTTCACTCTCCGCCGGCCTCGGATGCGGCGGGCGGGATGTTCAATTTTGCCCGGCTGCTGCACAAGACCCGGGCCGAGGCGGTGGTGATCTGCGGGTACCTGTCGGACCCGCATCTTCACGATGTCGTCGGGACGGCGCTCTCGGCGGGCTGCGAGATCCTGTCGATACCCCGGTCGGTCACGATCGCGGGGGTGCAGCCCGGCGTGGTCTGGAAGAACGGCCAGCCCCTGGTGCAGCTCACCAGCCCGGGCCTCAAGGGCTGGCAGCTGGTGCTCAAGCGGCTCGTGGATCTGGTGGGAGCGAGCGCGATGCTCCTGGTGCTGGGCCCGCACATGCTGATCAGCGCGGCCGCGCTCCGGCTGGACGACGGGGCTCCGATCCTGTTCACGCAGGTCCGGATCGGTTCGGGGGGGCGGCGGTTCAACGTCTGGAAATTCCGGACGATGCGGAACGATTCGTCGGATGCGGCGCATCGGGAGCTGGTCATGCAGATGCTCCGCGGTGAAGAGGTGGTCACCGGGCACCAGACCGAAGACGGCAACCAGATCTTCAAACTGGTGGATGATCCCCGGGTGACCCGGGTGGGGGCGATTCTCCGCCGGACCTCGCTGGATGAGCTGCCCCAGCTGTTCAACGTGCTGCGGGGAGAAATGAGCCTGGTCGGCCCCCGTCCGCCGCTGCTGTACGAATTCGAGGCCTACGACCACTGGCAGTACGACCGCCTGCAGGTTCTGCCCGGGATTACCGGCCTGTGGCAGGTGTCGGGCCGGAACCTGCTGACCTACCGGCAGATGTGCGAACTGGACGTCCAGTACGTGCGCAACTGGTCCCTCTATCTCGATTTCAAGATTCTCCTCAAGACCATCCCCGTGGTACTGTTCAACAGCGGCCGGGCGGCGTAGGCTTCTGTCAGGCGGGGCCGGGCCTCCGGCCCGGGCCGCCGGCGCCGGACCGGTTACCGAATCGATCATCTCATCTCAACGGAGTCTGAAATACAGTGCGATCCTTACGTGTGGGCGTGATCGGGGCGGGCTACTGGGGTCCGAATCTGGTCAGGAACTTCGCCCGCCATCCCCACAGCCAGGTCCACGCGATCTGCGACACCCGGGCGGACCGGGCGGCGCGGGTGGGGTCGGAGTACCGGGTCCCGGTCGTCACCGAGAACTCGGCCGAGGTGCTGGATTCGAGCGATATCGACCTGGTCGTGATTGCCACTCCCAGCTTCACCCATGCCGATCTGGCCCGGGCCGCCATCAAGGCGGGCAAGCACGTCCTGGTCATGAAACCGCTGGCCACCTCGGTGGAGGATGCCGAGGAACTGGTCGGGCTGGCGGAGAAACAGGGCGTCCTCCTGGCGGTGGACCATACGTTCGTCTTCACCGGCGCGGTCCAGAAGATGAAGGAACTGGTGACCGCGGGCGAGATCGGCGAGCTGTACTACTTCGATTCGGTCCGGATCAACCTCGGCCTCATTCAGACCGACGTGAACGTGATCTGGGATCTGGCCCCGCATGACGTGTCGATCATGGACTACCTGATCGACGAAGAGGCCATCGGCGTGTCGGCGACCGGCGCCTGCCACGGCGGGAGCCCGACCGAGAACATCGCCTACGTCACGGTGCACTACGGGGACTCGCTGCTGGGCCACATCCACGTCAACTGGCTGGCACCCGCCAAGGTCCGGCGCACCATCGTCGGCGGATCCAAGCGGATGATGATCTACGACGACATGGAGCCGAGCGAGAAACTCAAGGTGTACGACAAGGGCGTGCTGATTTCCCAGGATCAGTCGGCCGAGAACGAATACCAGTGGATGATCTCGTATCGTTCGGGCGACATGCACGCGCCCAAGCTCGACAGCCGCGAGGCGCTCGCGGTGGAAGCGGACAACATCGTCCAGGCCATCAACGGTCAGGGCACGCTCGAAGTGGACGGCCAGGCGGGCCTGCGGGTGGTCCGGATCCTCGCGGCGGCCCAGCGGTCCATCGACCAGGGCGGCGCCCGGATGGCCGTGATCCCCGCGGTGACCTCGCCGTCATGACCGCGGGCTCCGCGGGGGAGGATCGGGACGCCCTGCTCCGGCGGGTGGCCCCGGACGTCAGGCTGGGACGCAACGTCCGGATGTATGCCTTTGTCAACCTGTACGGGTGCGAGATCGGAGACGACACCTCGATCGGCACGTTCGTCGAGATCCAGAAAGGTGTCCGGGTCGGCGCCCGCTGCAAGATCCAGAGCCACACCTTCATCTGTGAAGGGGTGACGATCGAAGACGAGGTCTTCGTCGGGCACAACGTGAACTTCATCAACGACCTCCGTCCCCGCGCGACCAATCCCGATGGCTCGAGGCAGGGTGACGCGGACTGGAAGGTCGTGCCCACACTGGTGAAGCGCGGAGCCTCGATCGGAACCGGGGCGATCCTCCTCGCCGGGATCACCGTCGGGGAGGGCGCACTGGTGGGGGCGGGTGCGGTGGTGACCCGGGACGTGCCCCCCGGCGCCGTGGTGGCCGGATCGCCCGCACGGGCCGTCTCCGGAAAGGCCGCCCGGTGACTCCGGGGGGCTTCGGGCCGCGCACCCAGGCGCCGGATCAGGACATGGTTCCGCACCCTACTCCGTCCGGTACCGACTGCAAGCTCCCCCGTGCGATCGGCGCTTCCCGGACGACCAGGCTGCTGGGCCTGTTGATGCTGCTCGGGCTCGCCGGCTGCGGGAGGTCTCCGACCCGGCCGGGGCAGACGGCGGTCGTGAGCGTGGTCTGGGCCGATTCGGCTCCGATCCAGCTCGTGATGCCGGGGACGCCGCTCCGCGTGATGTGCAATGTGGTCGACGCCAATGGGCGGTTCGTCTCCGACACCCCGGGCGTGCAGAGCCGCCAGGGCGTCATCCAGGGTACGACCTGCGCCGCGCTCACGGCCACCCGTTCCGGGTTCGACACTCTCGAGGTCACCGCGGACGACGTCACCACCACCGTTCCCGTCGTTGTCGCGCTCCCTCCCGCCGTATCCCCGGCCCTGGGCCGGCCGCTCCCCGCCGACAGCGTGCCGGCCGGCATGCAGCCGTGGGCGCCGACTCTGATACGCGGCCCCGCGGGAAGCCTGGACCTGTACTTCACCGGCTACCTGCCCGATGCCGGATCTCCCACCGGGCTGCGCGGCGACCTGCACCGGTTCACCAGCACCGACGGCGGAGCGAGTTTCCAGTACGACGGTGCGGCCCTTCTCCGGGACCCGATACCCTGCAGCCTCAACGGCGACGGGATCGAGAACGTCGCCGTGGTGCCCAGGTCCGACGCTCCGGGCTGGCGGATGTACTACGCCGCGGGTGGATTCACCTGCTACGGCTGGCAGGTGTTCTCCGCGGTCAGCGATGACATGCGCACCTGGGTCAAGGAATCCGGAGTCCGGATCAGCAACGGCGGCCCGCTGCCGCCGGCCGCGCCGGGCGGGGTGCCCTGGCCGTCCGGCGAAGGCATGGTGGTCGATCAGCTGCCGGGCGGCGAATTCCGGATGATCGTCGGGGCGTACCGGCACGAGATGCCGTTCGAGGACAAATTCCAGATCACGGACTGGCGTTCCGACGATCAGCTGGCGTGGCACTATGTCGGGACCCTGTTGTCGACCGACGACGTGGGCCCGGATGCCCAGCGGTCGATCTACAGCCCGACGATCAGCGAGGTCGTCCCGGGACTCTACCGGATGATCTTTACCGGCGACGACCTGAACGTCGGGGGGCACAGCCGGCTCTATTCCGCCGTCAGCCTGGACCGGACCAGCTGGCAGGTCGAGGGTGTTCTCATGACGGGCGACGCCACCGGCACGGATATCTTCTACAGCACGGTGGTAGACAGCCTGCTCGTGTTCATCAGGCGCGACCCGGGACAGGTGCGTTACCTCGCCACCGCTACGGTGACCATGCCCTGATCCCGCGGGCCCGGTGAACGGCCTTCCGCTCCCGGACCCGGGCGGACTCCGGTTCCGACCCCACCCCCACGCTCCATTCCCGGATTATCCCGTGACTACAACAACGATGCGCGTGCCCTTTCTCGATCTTGTCGCCCAGCACCAGCCGCTGGAAGAAGAACTGGTTGATGTCTTTCGCCGCGCGGTCCGCCAGGCCGCGTTCGTCGGTGGACCGGAAGTCGAAGCCTTCGAGCGGGAGTTCGCGGCGTTCGTGGGGACCCCAGACAGCGTCGGAGTCAACAGCGGCACCGACGCGCTCAGGTTTGCCTACCAGGCCATGGGTCTGGAGCCGGGCGACGAGGTGCTGACGGTACCGAATACGTTCATCGCCACCACCGAGGCGATCAGCCAGGCGGGCGGCGTCGTGCGGTTCGTGGAAGTGGACCCGGATACGATGACGATGGATCCGGCCGGGCTCGAGGCCGCCATCACGCCGCGCACCGTGGGGATCGTGCCGGTACATCTGTACGGCCAGCCCTGCGACATGGACCCCATCATGGCGACCGCTTCCCGGCACGGCCTCTGGCTGGTCGAGGATGCGGCCCAGGCGCATGGCGCCGCCTACCGGGGCCGGCCGGTCGGGACCCTGGGCCGGCTCGCCGGCTTCAGCTTCTACCCGGGCAAGAACCTGGGATCGTGCGGGGAAGGGGGCGCGGTCACCGGAGGCGACCCCGGGCTGCTCGCCCGGGTCCGCCGGCTCCGGGAACACGGGCAGAGCCGCAAGTACCACCACGATGAAGAAGGGTACAACGGCCGTCTCCACGCGATCCAGGCGGGGTTTCTGCGGGTGAAGCTCCGCCGTCTCGCCGGCTGGAACGAAGGCCGCCGCCGGGCCGCGGACTGGTATCGGGAGGCCCTCGGGGACATCGCCGAAGTCCGCCTTCCGGTGGAGGCCCCCTACGCGACCCACGTCTATCATCTGTTCGTGATCCGGTGCCCGCGGCGGGACGAACTCCAGCGCCACCTTGCCGCCTGCCGGATCGGGACCGGACTGCACTACCCGCTGCCGCTGCATCTGCAGCCGGCCTATCAGGGACTGGGGTACGCGCGGGGGCAGTTTCCGGTGACCGAAGCGGCGGCCGACACCCTGCTGAGCCTGCCCATGTTCCCTGAACTGACCCAGGACCAGGTCGGTTTCGTGGCGGACGCCATCCGGGAATTCTACCGCGGTTGACCGCGCGGGCCGTCGGCCGCGCGGGGCTGGCCGAGAAGTTCCCGGTAGAGTTGCCTCAGAGTCGCCGCGTCCCGGGCGGGATCGAGCCTGGTGGACGCGGCGATTTGTGCCCGGCGGGCACGCGCCACCCGCTCCCCCGGCTCGGCGCGTACGAAATCTCCCAGCCGATCCGCGGCTCCGGCGACCGACTCCGGCTCGAAATACCACGCCGCGTCCTGCGGGATGTAGCGCACGTAGGTGGGGATCGCCGGCACCAGGACGGGGATGCCCAGGTGGACGTACTCCAGCAGTTTGGTGGAGAGCGAGAACCGGGTCATGACATCGAGCCGGGTGGGCACCAGGCCGGCATCGTAGGTCGGCAGCAGTTCGCGGAGCCGCTCATGGGGCACCGGGCCCGGGAGCCGGACCGCCGATCCCAGCCCCAGGGTTTCGACCAGCCGGGTCAGATCTTCCGCCGCCGGCCCGCTGCCGTAGATGTCCAGCGTCGCCTCGATTCCCTCCTGCCGGGCCCGGGCCACGGCCCGGACCGCCAGGTCGAGGCCGTACAGCGGAGTGATCGTCCCGTGATACACCAGGCGCACGGGCTGGTGTAGATTGCCGGTCGTCAGGCGGGGCGGTCCGAACTCCCCCGGATCGGCGAAGTTATGGATCACCACCACGCGCTCCCGGGGCCGGGCCGGGCGGGATTGCAGCTGTTCGGCCACCGCGTCGTTGACGGTCAGGATGACGTCCGCCTGACGGCGGGACCAGCGCTCCAGACGGCGCGCCACGCGTTCGGCCAGGCGGCCGGGCCAGCCACCGAACCTGGACCGGGTGAATTCCGGGAACACCTCATGGAGGTCGAGGATGATCCGGGCCCCGCGCCGTCTCGCCGGCAGGGCCGCCGCGATCAGAAAATCCGGCAGGGTGTGCACGTGGACCACCCGGGCCAGCCGGAACCGGTCATCCCGGCGGAACAGGGCCCGGGCCTTCACCAGAAAGTCCAGGTATTCGAGCAGGTATTTGCCGACCGATCCCCGCCGCCGGTTTCCTTTCAGCCGAACGACCGCCACCTTTCCATAGCGGCTCACCGCTCGCCGGTCCCGGCCGTCGTTCAGCACCACGATCGCCGTGCGCGCTCCGGTCTCCGCGGCCAGGACGGACTCCCGCCGGGGCCTTGGATCCTCCGGGAAAGTGGTGTGCGCCAGATGGACGATGTCAAAGGGGGGACGGGTGGGCACAGGGATAGTATACTCCGGTGGCTCGAATGGGGTGCCGTCGGACCGGTGAAAGGTGAATGGCGACGCGAATGAATCAAGTGGCGACAGGCGGAACCCGCCCCGCGGTGTCCGGGGCTAGCCCCAGGGACCGGGACGCCCGGGCCCTGGTCCCGGGAGCCTCCTGATGTGCGGTATCGCCGGGATCGCCCTGGCGGATCCGTCGGGCGACTGCACCGGCCGGCTGGAGCGGCTGACCGGCCGGCTGCAGCACCGGGGACCCGACGGCGTCGGGTTCCGGTACCTTCGGGGCCGATCGATCGGCCTGGGCCATCGCCGGCTCAGCATCGTGGATCTCGCCACCGGTGCGCAGCCGATCGGGAACGAGGACGGGACCGTCTGGATCACCTTCAACGGCGAGATCTACAACCATCTCGAGCTGCGCCGGGAACTGGAAGCCCTGGGACACCGCTACCGGACCCGGTCCGACACCGAGTCGATTGTCCACGGATGGGAAGAGTGGGGCCCCGCGGTGCTCGAGCGGCTGAACGGGATCTATGCGTTCGGGCTGTTCGACGGGCGGGGCCCCGGCGAATTGTGGGTGGCGCGGGATCCCGCCGGGGTGAAGCCGCTGTATGTCGGCCATGGAGACGGTGGCTGGTGGTTTGCCAGCGAGCTCCGGGCGGCCCGGGAAGCCGGCCTGGTCGAGCACGGGCTGCGGCAGGACGCGATCAGCGAGTTTCTGGTCTATCGATTCATCCCCTCGCCCGGAACCCCATTCAACCGGGTATGGAAAGTACCGCCGGGCCACCGGGCGGCGCTGAGGCTGCCCGCCGGCGAGCCCGGGTTCCTCCCGTTTCCCACCCGGTTCGCGCCGCCGGCGCTTCCCCGATCAGCTGAGGAATGGAGAGAAGCCGTCCGGGATACGCTTCGGGGGGCGGTCGGCCGGCAGCTGATGTCGGATGTACCGGTCGGGTCGCTGCTGTCCGGGGGTGTGGACTCGACCGTCGTTACCCGCCTCATGCGGGACGATCTGCCGGCGCCTCCCCAGACGTTCGCCATCGGATTCGCCGGCCCGGGTGAGCATGCCGAACTGCCCCTGGCGCGGCGCGCGGCGGCGGCCCTGAACGTGCCGCTGCGCGAGATCGAAGTCACCGAAGCCGGGTATCGGGCGGAGTGGTCGGCGCACTTCGGACGGTTCGGTGAGCCGGTCGCCAATCCCGGCGTGCTGCTCGTCGGGCTCCTGTGCCGGGTGGTGCGGGAGACGCACAAGGTCGTTCTGAGCGGCCAGGGCGCGGACGAGCCGCTCGGCGGTTATCCCCGGCATGCCGGCGAGCGCTGGTATCGGGGCCTCCGGCCGTTCCGGGGTCTGCTGGGCCTGCTGCCGGAGCGCGCGGCCCGGAGCGACCGGATCGACCGGGTCCGGCGGGTCATGGGAGAAACCGATGAAGCGCGCCGGTTCGCCCAGCTCCTCGCGGTCTTCTCCCCCGAGGCCGCCGGGGCCATGGCCCGGCATACCGTCGACCCCGAGGCCCTGATCGCGCCGGTCCGGGACCGGCTGCCCGCCAACGGGGACGATACCCTGAACCGGCTGCTCGCGGTCGACGCCCGGCTCTCCCTGGCCGACGATCTGCTGCTGGTCGCCGATCAGATGTCGATGGCCTCTTCGGTCGAACTCCGGGTCCCGTTCCTCGATCTCGAACTGCTCGGCCTGGTCGAACGCATGCCGTCCCGCTACAAGGTCTCCCTCAAGGGGGAGCGAAAGTGGCTCTACCGTGAGGCCGTCCGGGGACTCCTGCCCGAGACCCTGCGGCCGGCCCTGGCCGGGTGGCGCGGACGGCTGGGTGCCAAGCTCGGCTTTTCCGCCCCGGTGGACCGCTGGCTGGCCGAGTGGGCCGAGCTCGAGGGAGCGGAGTTCCTCCTGAGCCCGCAGGCCTGCCTCCCGGATCTGCTCCGGGTGGAAGAGATGGGCCGGATCCTGGATGATGTCGTGCGCCGCCACCGGCCCCGCGGGCGCCAGTTGCTGTCGCTCTTCGCGCTGGAGTCCTGGCTGCGGGGAGTTCTCACCCCCTCCCCGGCACTCTGATCATGTGCGGGATCGCCGGCCGGATCGATCCACAGGGCAGTGGCCTTCCGGCCGCGGTCGAAGCGCGCGTATTCGCGGCCCTGGCCCACCGGGGGCCGGACGCGCACCGGCGCTGGTTCTCGGCCGGTGCCACGCTGCTGCACACCCGGCTTCGAATCCTGGACCTCTCCGAGCGGGCCGACCAGCCGATGGCGCTGTCCCGGGGCCGCGAGGCCGTGGTGGTCTACAACGGAGAGATCTACAACTTCCAGGAACTGCGGGAAGCACTGCGGCGGAAGGGATGGACCTTCCACACCACCTCGGACACCGAGGTGTTCCTGGCCGGGTACCTCACCTGGGGCAACGAGGTGTTCCGGCGGGCTCGGGGCATGTGGGCCGTGGCCATCTGGGAACCGGCGCCCCGCCGGCTCACACTGGCGCGGGACCCGATGGGGAAGAAGCCGCTCTTCTGGGCCGGCTCGTCGGACCGGCTGTGCTTCGGCTCCAACCTGCTGGCGCTGCTCCCGCTCATGGACCACACGCCCGAACCGGACCCGGCGGCGCTGGACTGTTTCCTGGCGCACCTGTGCGTGCCCTGGGAGCACACGGCGTTCCGCGGTGTGGCCAAGGTTCCGCCCGGGGGCGTCCTGACCTGGACGCCGGGCCGGCCGCCCGAGGTCTCGCGCTACTGGTCGATTCCGACGACGCCGGATCTGTCGCCCTCGTTCGACGAGGCCGTGTCCGGAGTGGAGCGCCTGCTGCGGCAGGCGGTGCGGCGGCGGCTGGAGAGCGACGTGCCGCTCGGCGTGTTTCTGAGCGCCGGGTACGACTCGGGCCTGGTCGCGGCGCTGGCCGCCCAGGAAAGCGGAACCGGGCTCGTGGCGGTCACCGCCGGCACCGAGGGCTCGGGCTACGACGAGCGCGAGGCCGCGGCGCTGGTGGCTGCCCGGTACGGGATGCGGTATCGGCCACTGGAAGTCCCCGCGCTCTCGGCCGCCAGCCTGCCCCTGCTGCTGGCCGAACTGGGTGAGCCCTTCGGCGATCCGTCGATTCTGCCGTCCTACGAGGTGGCCCGGGCGGCGCGGCGCGAGATCACCGTGGCCCTCACCGGCGACGGCGGCGACGAGGGCTTTTTCGGCTACGCCACCTTTCGCGGGGTGGCGCTGGCGGAGCGGTACCGCCGGATGACGCCGGCGCCGCTGCGGGCGCTGCTGTACCGTGGTTCCCGGAGCCGCACCGCGGACGACTGGCGGCGCCGTGCCGCCGCCCTGTTCGAGTATGGTCATCGTCCGCTTCAACTGGGCTTCCGGAACCGGATGGGGTTCACCCCGTTCGAGCGGGGCCGGCTCCTGCGGCCGTCCGCGGACGGGCATGCGGCCGAGCACGTGTACCATGATCGCCTGGCGGGGCTGGCCGGCCTGCCGGACGCGGATGCCTTACGCCGGATGTTCTTCGAGACCTACCTTCCCAACGATTACCTGGCCAAGGTCGATTCGGCGACGATGGCCGCGTCGCTGGAGGCTCGCTCACCGTTCCTGGATGTGGATCTGGTGACCTATGCGCTCCGCCTGCCGGCGGCGGTCGCCTTCCCGAGGCATCGCCTGAAGGCCCTGCTGCGCCCGCTGGTGCAGCGGCACCTGCCGGCCGAACTTCTTCGCCGGCCCAAGACCGGCTTCGGCGTGCCGGTCGGCCGCTGGATGCGGCAGGAACTGCGCGGGGCCATGGAGGAATTCGTCTTCCGCCCCGGCACGACCGCCGCCCGGTATGTCGATCCCGGAACGGCGCGGAGCTTCTTCGATGCCCACGGCCACGGCGCCGACCACAGCACCCGGCTCTGGGCGCTCCTGGCCTTCGGGGTCTGGTGCGCGGTCATGGTCGATCGCTCCTGGGATCCGGCCGATCCGCTTCCCGTCCTGGCCGGAGTGAGCTGATGCCCGGTCCGCCTCTCAGAATCCTGGCGGTCACCAACATGTATCCCACGGCCGACGATCCGGCCTTCGGGGTGTTCGTCGCCTCCCAGATGGAGTCCATCCGGCAGGCCGGCCACACCGTCGAGGTCCAGGTCATCGACGGCGGCCGCGGCCCGCTGGCGTACCTCGAGGCCGTGCGCCGGTTGCGGAACGCCGGGCGGGAGCCTCGCTTCGATCTGGTTCACGCGCACTACGGCCTGAGCGGCTACGCCGCGTCGCTCGCGCCGCTCCCGTTCGTGGTTTCCTTCTGCGGAGACGACCTGCTGGGGACGCCCGACGGCGCCGGCGGGCTGACCTGGAAGAGCCGCATCGCACGCGGGTTTTCCCGGACGGCGGCGAAGCGGGCAGCGGGGATCATCTGCAAGTCCGAGGGACTCCGGCTGGCGTTGCCGCGGGCGGAAGACCGCGCCCGCGCCCGGGTGATCCCGAACGGCGTCGACATTCATCGGTTCGCGCCCGGCCGCCGCGCCGACGCGCGGGCCGCCCTGGCCCTGCCGGAGGATGAGAGCCTGGTGCTGTTCCCGCATACGAGCGGAGAGCGGCGCAAGCGGCTCGACCTGGCGGAGGCCGCCATGGCCCGGCTGGCGGCGCGGGGGGTTGAGGCCCGCCTGTGGCAGGTCGAGGGACTTCCCCAGGCGCGCATGGCCGATTGCTACCGGGCGGCCGACTGCCTGCTGCTTACCTCCGACTGGGAGGGGTCACCCAACGTGGTCAAGGAAGCGCTGTGCTGCGACCTGCCGGTCGTCTCGGTCGACGCCGGGGATGTGGCGGAGTGGATCGCACTCACCGGGGGAGGGGCGATCGCCGCCCGCGATCCCGAGGCGCTCGCGACGGCCCTGGCATCGGCGCTGGTGCCGCGCCGGCGGGTGGACGGGTCCGCGCTCCGCCGGACGCTCGCCCTGCCCGAGATCGCCGCCCGTATCGTCGCGGTCTATCGCGACGCCCTCTCCAACCGGCGTCACGCACGGGTCGCATGACGCTGCTCGAGGATGCTTCCCGCCGGACCACCGCGGCCGCCCGGACCGGTACGGCGTTCTGGCTGGCAGGCGTGAGCGCGGCGGCCCGGGCGCCGGGGTTCCTGATCCCGGTCATCGTCGGCGCGGTGTTCGGGGCGGGGCCCTCCACCGACGCGTATTTCCTGGCTTACGGCGCCGTGCTGCTGGTGGGCGGTACCCTGGGCCAGAGCGTGGAAGTCTCCATCGTGCCCTTCGCGGCCCACGCCCTGGCCCAGGGACAGGACCGGGGCTTCTTCGACCGCAAGGCGCTGAAGGTCGCCCTGGGCGCGGGCGGGCTCTGGACCCTGGTCGTCCCCGTCCTGCTCCTCCTCACCGGGAGTCTCCGGGGCGCGGTCTTCGGCTTCGCCCTGTCGTTTCTGCCGCTGGCCGTCATGTGGGGCGCCGCCGCGGTCTACGCGGGGGGGCTGGTCTCCCAGGGCCGGATCGCCGCGTCGACCGGATCGATGCTGTGGCGCGGGGCGGGTGGGCTGGCCGGCTTTGCCCTCGCCCCCGCCGGCGGCGGGCTCTGGGCGGTGGCGATCGGCCTCGGCGCCGGAGAAGCCGTCCGGCTCGTGTGGGTGCGCCGGCTGCTCTTCTCCCGGACCGGCCTGGGCGGGCACGGACCGGACGTCGTGCTGGCCAGTTCGTTCCGCGGGGCCGCGGGCTCGATGGTGGTCGCGGGCATCACCGGCACCGCGGTGCCGATGGTCGAGAAGCTGCTGGCGGCTTCGCTTGGGGCCGGGGCGGTCTCGCATCTGGAATACGCGGTGCGGCTGCTGATGGTGCCCGCGGTGCTGTTCGACGGGGCGCTGGCCCCGCTGTTGTTGTCCCGGCTGTCCCGGGAACAGGCGGTGCAGGGAGCGGCGCCTTCCCTGCGGCGGGCGGTCGCGGCCGTGGTGACCGGGGGCGGGGTGGCGGTGGCGGTCGCCGCCGGGCTGGCCCTGCTGGCACCGTTCGTCGTCACGGTCGTGCTCGCCCACGGCCGCTTCGACGTGGCCGATGTCGAAGTGGTGTCCCGCATTCTTCGCTGGCTGTCGATCGGGTTCGCCGCCGCGATGACATCGCTGCTGGTGGAGCGGATCTACCTCGCGGCGGCACGGAACCGGACCATCGCGATGCTGAACCTGCCCCGCGGTGCGGTCCGGCTCCTCGTGGCGGTGCTGCTCCTGCCGTCTCACGGCCTGATGGCCTTCCCCTTCGGTTACGCGGCGGGCGAGATCTGCTACCTCGGCTGCCTCATTGGCCTCGCACCCCGCGGTCCGCGCGGCGCCGCCCGGGCCCGGGCGGCCTGATGTCGTCCACCCCCTTCCCTTGGCGCTCCGGTGCCTGGCTCTGGGGCGCGGTGCTGGTCCTGGTCGCCGTCGGCATCGCGTTCTTTCCGCCGGCCGCCGTGTCGGTTGCCGCCGGCGGGCTGGCCGTGGCCATCTGGCGCTGGCCCCGGCGGCTCACGGAACTGCTGGTCTTCGTCATCCTCGCCGTCCGGCCGTCGCTCGACCTGTTCGGCGAGCGGCGTTTCGGACTCGGCCCCTTCGCCCTGAATCCCGCGGTGGCGTTCGGGCTGGGGGTGCTGTTCGCCGGTCTGGTGCTGGCACTCCGGCGTGGCCGGGACGGCCGCCGGCTCTGGCCCGACGGCGCCCTGCTCCACGCCCACCTGTGGCTCTTCGCCGCGTACGGCATCGGAGCGCTGGCCGGCGCCGTGCATTACGGCGGTACCGGCATGGCCGAGGGGCTGCGGGAAATCCTCCGGGTGGGGAGCATCGTCGCCGCGTTCCTCGTGGTGCTGTGGTGGGCCGGGGACGATGCCCGGGCCTTCCGCCGGGGCTGGGTCTACCTGGTCCTGGGTCTGGTTCCGCCGCTGGGCGTTGCCGTGGTCCAGTTGTTCACCGGCACCGGATACCTCGAGACCGCCGGGTTCAACCGGATCCAGGGCACGTTCTCACACCCGAACAGCTTCGGCATCTACCTTGTGCCCTTCATCCTGGCGGCGGTGGGCGGCCTCAACGCCGCCTCCCCACTGGGCCGTCTGGCCCGGGTGCTGGCGGCGGGCGGGCTCACGCTGATGGTCGCGCTGACCTACAGCCGGACGTCGATCCTGGTGCTGGTGGCGGCGCTGGCCGTGCTGCCGTTGCTGCATGCCCGGCGGCTGGGACTCCGCGGCCTGGTGCGGGCCGGCCTGGTGGTGCTGGTGTTCGCCGCGCTGGGGTGGTTTCTGGTGGGGGATCTGGTGCGGGAGCGTTTCAGCGGTGTGAATATCAGCCTGGAAGCGTTCGAGGCGGCGGAACTGGGGCAGTCCGAGAACTCGTTCGGCTGGCGGCTCATCAACTGGGGGATTCTGGTCTCGCTGGGGATGAACCATCCATGGACCGGGCACGGCGCCGGGATGACCACGGTCCTGAACCCCCTGGTCAACTCGGAGAACGGGGTTCCGTTCAACGCCCACGATGATTTCGTCCGCTTCTTCTTCGAAGCCGGGCTGCTGGGGCTGGTCTGCTACGTGGTGTATGGAGTGCTTCTGACGCGATGGGGGGTGCACCAGGCGCGGGCGCTGCCGCCGGACCGGGCCCCGCAGGGATTTGCCGTCGTCGCGTCCCTGCTGGCGCTGCTGTTCCTGACCGCCGGCGCGCCCGAACTCTCACTCAATACGGCCGTCCTGTACGAACTCCTGGGCATGCTGGGACTGCTGAGCGCGCCTCAGGAAACACCGGGCGGCGGCGTGTAGGTCCGGTACTTGTCGGCTTCGTCCTTGAACCACTGGATCCCGGAGAGATTGTACAACTCGTCCAGGATCGCGATATGCGAGTTGTGGTAGGCGATCGTGTTGTTGCCCTGCACCTTGGAGTACAGCGTCCAGGTGCCGGTGTCGTACTCCGGCGTGTAGTACAGCATCGCCTCGATGCCGCGGTCGAACATCCGGCCGACTTCCGGATCGTTGGTGGCCTTCCAGAAGTTCCCCACGCCGAGCACCGCCTGCGCCGCCCCGTTCCAGATCCGGGCGGTCGGGTGGAATTCCTCCCACCAGTAGCCGTGGGTCGTGTCCGGCAGCAGCACGCCCCCGTCGTCCCACATCGTCTGCAGAGACCGCAGGGTCTCGTAGCCCCGGTCCCGCCACAGCGGGTCTCCGGTCCGGCGGTGGTTCTCGGCGAAGAGCATGAGGGCGTAGCCCTGGGCCTGGCCCGATATCCAGGGCGCGAAGTTGACGATGCCGCCCGAGTTCCAGGTGAACTCGTACTCCCAGACCGGGAACCGCCGTCCGCCGCCCGTGCGCCAGACGGCGTAGTGATAGAGCGCCTCTCCCATGGCCAGCAGGCTGTCGGTCGGAACGTTGGCCCTGGGCTTCAGATAGGAGACGCTCTGGATGGTGTTCACCGGCTGGAAGTAGATCCCGAGATTGGGGTAGTAGTTCCAACTGAGGTAGGGGGTCCGATCGGGCCAGAGACGGGGCCCGATCGGCGTGACCTTCCCCTCGACGTAGTCGATCGTGATCCGGACCTGGTCCATCATCCGGTTGAACCGCACACTGTCGGGGAACAGGCCGCGGGAGTAGAACTGGGTGATGCGGACCAGGGCACGGCTGAACTCGGAGGCCCGGCCGTAGTCGTTGGAGACGCCGGTTGCGCGGAGACTGTCGATTCGGCCCCGGAGGTCGGCGAAGACCGCCAACGCCGAATCCCGCATCTCGCCGGTGATCGCCCCGGCGGTTGCCAGACACCCGACTACGACCTCCGGTTCCTGGGAGCGGCCGAGGTCGCAGCTCAGGTCCGGTTCGGGGGCGCCCGGCTTGGTGGCAGAGTCGCTGAGACAGGCGGAGAGCCCGAAGGCGATGAGCAGCGGGAAGGCGACGGCCGGAATCACTCGCACAGAAATTCTCTCCGTGGTCAGGGGGTGGCCGGGCGCGACCGGGCCGACTGGGCCTCGACCAGCAGCCGCAGCAGGGCCAGGCCGAACCCGGCCGCGAGGCCCAGCAGGACGATGAGCCGGCGTTTGGGGCTGGTGGGGCGGACCGGCGCGGTGGGCGGGTCTACCACGCTGATGGCGGGGGTGTTCCGGACCGCCTGGATCGCGGCCTGTTCCTGCTGCAGCCGCAGCTGGGTGTAGACCGTCTGGGCCATGTCCACCGCGCGGCGCAGCCGGGCCTCTTCCGCCTGCAGCGCCGGTGCGTTTGAGATGTCCCGGTTGCGGTTCTGGAAGGTCGTCAGGGCGTCCTCCGCCGCGGTGAGTTCCTGCCGGGCGGCCTCGGCGCGCTGGCGGGAAAACGCAAGCTCCGCACTGGCCCGGCTCTGGCGCAGCGCGATATTGGCCTCGTTCATGGCGGCAATGATCGTATCCGCCAGGGCCAAGGCCAGCTCCGGCGTCCTGGCCT
The DNA here is from genome assembly GCA_050183505.1 of Gemmatimonadales bacterium. Taxonomy (GTDB): domain Bacteria; phylum Gemmatimonadota; class Gemmatimonadetes; order Gemmatimonadales; family GWC2-71-9; genus JBFXBG01. The sequence goes on from JBFXBG010000012.1 coordinate 23,719, forward strand.
CGACCGCGAAATGAATCACGCCGGAGCGGATGTTGAGGTCGGTCGAGATCCGTTTCCGGAGCCGCTTGAGGGTCTTGTAGGCCCGCCTGGCGGAATCCGCGTTGTCGTATCCATACACCTGCGCCAGGGACACGACCTCGCCACGCCAGGGGTAGGACGCGCCTGCCACGCGGTCCAGGACGGCGTGGGTACTGAGCAGGTCGGCAAAGAACTGGGTGTTGAGCGGGGTGCCGAACTGGAGCGCCCCCAGCTGGGATGCCAGTCCTGAGAGGGCGCCGCTCAGCGCCGAGGGTGTCGATGCCTCCGCCTGGAAGCTTCCCTCCGAGGTGTAGTACCGTGGCAGGAGCAGCGCGGTGGCCGTGGCCACCACCCCGGCCGCGAGGGTATACGCCAGGACCATCCGCCACCGGTCGCGAAGGGCCCGGAGGATCTCCAGGCCCGTTGCGTACCAGCCCGTCGGAGTCGGTTCTTGGGGGAGTGTCATTGCGTCAGGGGTGAGCTGGGAAGGCAGACGTTGGCCTAACATAACGACTTCCCGGAGGCCGGGCTACGGCATCTGCCCGGCCCCTCACCGCTGGCGCCGGGCGCGATTTCCGTTCATCTTCCGGTGGGATTCTTCCGTGTCATCGCAGGTTCTCGGGCCCTTAGCTCAGCCTGGTTAGAGCAGCGGACTCATAATCCGTAGGTCGTGGGTTCAAGTCCCACAGGGCCCATGCCCGCGCCGCCAGGGCGGCGTGGGCGCTGAACGGTACAGGTTCGACTCTCCCCGCCGGACGCACCGGCAGTCCCGAAGACTCCGCACCAGCTCTCGCGTCCTCTTCCGCTGTTCAAACACCCAGGCGCACGATCCCTCCTTAGTGGCCACGAGCGAGGGTTCAGCTCTCGTTGGCTTGGTTACCACCCACATAAGTCGTTGAGCGAGAAGGTGTTGACGTTTGGTTGATCCTCGCTCTGCAGATCGTATCCGGTAGCCCTTGACCGTACGGTGCTCAAGCCGATACTCAAGAGAGGGGGACCGAGAATGACTAACAGATCAAAGTACTGGCAGGCGGCCGTAATTCTGCTTGGTCTTGCCGGGGTGTCATGCATGGGAGACAGGGTGCCTTCAGACGGGAACCCCCTTGCATCGGATTCCCTCGAACGGCCCGCGGGTCCGATCGATTCCAGGCTCGTCGCGCGGGCCGCCAATGGTTCCCAAGCACCGGAGTCACAGGTCCGGAGGATCATGGTCGAGCTGGCTCGTAGGGCCGCCATGGCCCTGGCCGATGACTCAGTACGAGCGTTGGTGTACCAGAGCATCCAGGAATCCAGGTTTCCCGAACACAAGCTCCAATTCGCGAGATTCACCGACGGCCCGGGAGTACCGCTGTTGAGCGCAATGGCGACACATGGCGGCTCACCCGTAAGTGCGTCAGACCTGCGCACGGTCAGAGACAGCACAATCCCGCTGGAGTTCTATATGCCTGTATCTGCTCATCGCGCCGCATGGCGAGGCGATCCTAATCTGATAGTCGCCACAGCCCTCCGGGATGAAGATATTCCAGTGGCCTTTGACCTGAGCGGGAATGCAGTTCCACTGGGTTCTGCCGATGTCCCACCCGATGTGCCCACACTCGTCATCGTTCCCGTAGAGACGGATTTTGATAACCTATCTCCCGGGCGTGCCCAATGCCTGCCCGAGGTCTGTGGTGGTGGGGGCGGCGGTGGTGGGGGGGGAACTCCACCTGGGCTCTACATGACCTTTTCTCACATCGATGATGATCATGAAGGGTTCGCGATGGGGGACCCCGAGTTTGAGATTCAGCCCGCCGCCCGGACGTCTGCGAGCAGCAGCTTGCTGAACTTCGTGCAGTGCTCAGGAGAGCACGCTTCTGATTCCGAGCGATTGGGACCCGGATTTCACTCTTCCTGGTACAACTATGACCAAAACGGCACGAACTGGAACGGGTCAGTGCTCCTTCTCTCCGAGTATCAGCTTGGGCAACTCGCGGCGATCGACACCGCAATGGTGTTTCTGGTTATCGAGGACGACAATGAAGCCTGTCTCTTCGTCAAGGACGAGGCGGACGTCTTCAATTTCATTGCTGCGGCAGGCGCGAGTCTGATCAACTCTCTGAATGCGATCGCGACCCTGAACGTGCCGAACCTTGCCAGGAATTTCTACAAGACGATCCAGGCCCTGATATCTGGCCTGCAGAATGACGACATCGTCGGAATCGCAGTGAAGACCAGTGCGTACCCGGTCTCCTACGGCGATGCCAACATGGTCATTGTGAAGGATGACCACAGTATTGCGGGAAGAGCAAACTTCGTCTTTGTTCCATAGACATGTGTGCTTGGCCGGAGAGGGAGAGCATGCCAGCCCCGGGTCTTCGGGTGCATGGGTGGCTGGCCGCGATAGTTGGGGCCATGGCCCTTGCCGCCCAGGGCGTGGCGGAGCGGGTGCACGCCCAAGAGGTCAGAGTGGGTGTCTTTCATAGCGTCCTTCAGTTCAATAGCCAGAACGATATGGCGTTTGGGGGGTGGGGCGCAGGCGTCGGATTTGGGCCCGTCCGGGATCTTGAAATTGCGCTTGCCGCGACGAGATGGCCTGACTTGCTCGCGAGTCCTGTGTTTCGAGCCGGTGGGAGCGAGATTTCAGCCGAGGTGCGGTATTTCCCGTTGGGAGAGTCTGGGCTCGCCCCCTTTCTGGGAGTGGGTGTGGGGAAGTTCTGTCCCCCGGACAATCCGACCAACCCCGGCGGGCCGTCAAATGGACGCAGCTCAAGGATTGGCATCGGCCTGCGGCTCAGGGCCCTGCATGGTCTGGAGGTAGAATCCGGCGGGTACTACAGGGACGACGCCGGCTCCCGCGACCTGGAGGCAAGACTGGGGCTCGGATGGGCCTTCGCCGCACGTGGCTCGACGCCCGCTCAGGGTCGGGTGGTCTTCGGCCCAGCGGGGTTCGCAAGAGCATCCGGTCCCTATCACGGGAATGGTCTGGGGATCGCAGTAGAGTTCAGCCGCGCGTATCCCCACTTCACAATTCTCACGAGCACGGAGCTTTACCGGATCCGAATCCCGGCAACCTCCTCGGCTGGCTTCCTACTGGACTCTGGGCTCATTCTGTTTACCGCTGGGGCCAGACACGACCTCCTCAAGGGGCATAACATAGTCGGGTACGTGCAAGGTGGCTTGGGGGCGGTTGCGCTGCTGGAAGGAAAGGACGGCGGGCTCCGTCCGAGCATCCTTATCGGATCAGGACTCGATTGGCAAGCTGGCCCAATCGTCGTATCGCCCTCCGGCCGGTTGATGACCTTCAATTCAAGCTATGGCTCCCAAGCCACGGCGCTGCTGCTCCGGGTAGGTATTGGATTCACCGCCAGGCCCGCTCCGAACCGAAGGCGAAACCCGTGAGATTGCCTTTCACCATGGTGGTCACTCTTGTCCTGCTGGTCAATCAGGCAGAGGCCCAAACCGGGAAGAAGGTAGGCCTTGCATTCGGTGCCGGACTGGGTGGAGGTGTGGCGTTGGGTAGACTGCCTTTGGTCGGCGGCGGATTGAACGACGGCGAGTACGAGTCGGGAGTGATCAAGTATCTGTCGCTGCAGGCTCGCGTGAACACTCGACTCGGCCTTGGCGTGCGTGCCTCAGAGTGGTCGGTTGGGTTGAACGGCTATCCCCGGTACGATGCGATTACCGGGGCAGCCTCCTGGTGCCTCAAGAGTGATCGAAGCCTCTGCCTGGACGGAGGCGTTGGACTGTCGAGGGCAGCCCAGCGCAACGCATCCGAGTACGGGGTCGTGGTAACGTCGGGGATCGGCTCAGAGGTGCCACTGACGAAGGGGCTGTTCCTTTCGATCAGGGCAGCGGTGGATTCTCACTTTGGGTATGGTCGAGAGGTCGTGATTCCCTCAGGTCAGGTAGGACTGACCGTGAATTGGTTCGGGGGGACGTGACGCATTCCGGCGGAACAACTTCGCTCACCGGAGCGCGCTTCCCCCCTCACCATGGCACTCGCGCAGGTCTCAAGCGCTGCCGGCCCGCCTCGTTTACCGCAGCCAGGCGCCGGGCATGCCGGCGCGGCTCAACCCTGGTGGATAGCAGGTCGGCGGTGGACCCCGACCTCCCCGACCCCGCCCCAGCGCGGCCCGCCGGGCATACCCTCGCCCAGGCGCCCCAAACAGAGCCTCCGCACTGCTCTGGCGTACTCCGCTGATCTCCGGTAATATCGGGCCCGAGCCTCATGCGCCACAGGTCGTGGGTTCAAGTCCCACAGGGCCTATGCCCGCGCCGCCAGGGCGGCGCGGCCAGTGAACGGTCAACAGTGAACGGTGAACAGGGATGGGTTCCACGGCGCACCGCGGCCCGTTCACCGTTCACCGTTCACCGTTCACCGAATCCTGTACCTCTCTCGGGATCTCATGCTCCATCTCACCTACCTCTCCGGCAGCCGCCAGGGCACCGCCGACCGGTTCGAGAAGGACGTCGTCCGGCTCGGCCGGGGCGAGGAGTGTGACGTCAGATTCGACCCGGAGCAGGACGCCAAGGTCTCCAAGTACCACGCCCAGCTGGTCTGGCAGGACAACGCCTGGTTCGTGGTGGACACCGGCTCCACCAACGGGACCTGGGTGAACCAGGAACGGGTGCTCAAGCGGAAGCTCACCTCGGGAGACCGGATCGTCCTGGGTCACCCGGGCGGCCCCGAGATCGAGATCCAGTTCGACTCCGACGTACCAGAGCCGCGGGCCACGGCCGGAGAAGCCGGCCGGACCGAGTTCGCCATGGCGAACCCCGACGTGGCCCGGATGTACGACGCGGGACGGGACGCGGCCGACCTGGCCGCCGGCCTCAAGGGCGGCGTCCGGGACAGCTCGGCCGATGCGCTGGCGGACCTGGCCGCCCAGAAGGTGGCCGAGGAACGGGCCCGCGCCGGGGGCCGGTCGGGGAAGACGGTGGATATCATGGCCGTCGCCTTCCACAAGGTGTCGGACGTGGTCAAGACCAAGACCCGGCGGAAATGGGTCAGGGTGGTGGCGCTCGTTGCCGGCGTGGCGGCCGTCGGACTCTCGGTCATGGGCTTCATCATCTGGCGCCAGCAGCAGGAGATCGACCGGCTGCTGGCGCGCAAGGGAGCGATCGACCAGGAAATCGCCGCGGTGCAGGAGGAGATGCAGGTGGAGCAGGACTCGACCCGGCTGGAAGAACTGGAGGGCATGCTCACGACCCTCACCGGCAGCGCCGAGCGCACCCTGGAGAAGCTGAGCGAGGCGGACGAGGCCAAGGCCGTCGCCGCCGCCCAGGGGACGGACGAACTGGACCGCGAGATCCGCCGGATCCTCGCGAGTTTCAACGCCTCGACCTACGCGATTCCGCCCATCTTCCGGGAGCGGCTGCAGTATCACATCGACGAGATGATGAAGGCGAAGCCGACGGTCCGGGCGATCTACGCGCGCAAACAGAAATACTGGCCCATGATCATCCGGGAGTTTGATGCCCTGGGCCTGCCGGAAGAGATGGCCTACGTGGCCTGGCAGGAATCCAAGTTCGATCCGGTGGCCGAAAGCTCGGCCGGCGCCAAAGGCCTCTGGCAGATGACCGCCGGCACCGCCCGCTCCTACGGGCTCGAGGTCGACGACTCGGTGGACGAACGCACCGATCCCGACAAGCAGACCCGCGCCGCGGCCCGCTATCTGGCCAACCTGCTGGCGGAGTTCGGCGAGGACTCCTTCATGCTGGCCATGGCGGCCTACAACCGGGGGGAATCCGGGGTGCGCCGCGTGCTGCACCAGATCGCCGCCGAGCCGGGCGGGTTCAAGAAGAACAAACGGGACTTCTGGCACCTCTACCGGATGAAGAAACTGCCGGAAGAGACCCGGGAATACGTGCCCAAGATCCTGGCCGCGGCGATCGTGGCGAGCAATCCGGAGAAATACGGGATCGGGAAGTGAGATGTTGGGGCAGAGTGCAGAGTGCAGGGTGCAGAGTGCCGAGTGCCGAGTGCCGGGTGCCGGGTGCCGAGTGCGGCGTTGCGGGGGCAGTTTCAGGCCCCCGGTCCCGAGTTTCTGGTTCCTGGTTCCTGCTACGCCGCTTCACGGTGCTTGCTTCCTGCCTCCTCCTGGCTGGCCTCCCGAGTTACTCTCCGCGGCCGGCCGGGCCGCCCGCGCGCTGGATGCTGATGTACGGCGCCGACCGGCGGCCGATCAGCTACTCGGTGGACGATTGCCTGCGGCTCGTGGCTGGCGTCGATTCCGCCGGCCGGCCCACCCGGTGGCTCTCCACCGGCGCCATCTTCCTCGCTCTGTATGGCAAGAGCCGGCGGGCGTTCACCTCGTGGATGCCCAACGCGCTGCCGGCGACCGGGGCGGACTGGGAGGCGTATCTCGACAGCATGGTGGCGCGCGACGGGCCGCTGGGACGGCTCGACTCCGCGGTGCAACAGGCCGAAGCCGTGCTGGGCCGGCGGCCGGGCGGCTATGAAGTCGCCATCATGGCCCCGTATCCGGACCCTGGAAGCGACACGCTCCGCTTCAGCGGTACGCTCTACGATTTCCACACCGGGGCGGGGCGGGCCGGCGCGGTGCGGGCGTACCTCCGTGAGCTGGTCCACAGGTTTCCATCCGCCGGGTTCCAACGGCTCCAACTGCGGGGGGTCTACTGGCTGCGCGAGGGCATCGCGCCGGAGGACACCTCCACGGTCCGTGCCACCGCGGACGTGGTCCACGCCGCCGGGCTGCGGTTTCTCTGGATTCCCTACTTCCGGGCCCGGGGTATCGCCGGCTGGCGACGCCTGGGCTTCGACGAGATCTGGTATCAGCCGAACTACTTCTTCCATCCCGAGATCGGACCCGCGCGGATGGACTCGGCCTGGGCCAACGCCCGCCGCTTCGGTGCCGGCCTCGAGATCGAGCTGGACCGACGCCTGCTGACCGATACCCTGTTCCGCCACCGGCTGGATCCCTACCTGCAGCTGCTGGAGGATCATCCGGAAGCGCGGGCCGGGTCTATCGCGATCTACGAAGGAGCAGGCGCACTGATCGACCTGTCACGCAGCCGGCGAGCGGAGGACAGGGCATTGTACGAGAGATTCCTCTGGCTGGTCGGGCAGGACTGAGGACTGAGGACTGAGGGCTGAGGGCTGACTGAGGGCTGAGGACTGAGGGCTGATGGCTGAGGACTGAGGACTGAGGACTGAGGGCTGAGAGGTGAGGAGTGTTGGCCGGGCCAGGTTGTTCAGCAGGTCTCCGGTTCGGCTCCCCGGCAGGGCTTCCTTCGCTTCGACACCAGTTCCACTACGGTGCCTCTGGCGTCCCGCTCGAGGTTGCAGCAATCGGTGAACGCCTGGAGCAGCATGGCGCGGCCGCGCTGGACCCGGCTCTTCAGGGCGGAGATCCCGATGCCGAGTTCCCGGGCCAGATCCACCTGCCGTTCTCCCTGCAGGTCCACCCGCCGCACGGCATCACGGTAGCGTTCCGGCAGCGCATCCAGCATCGGCTCCACGCAGCGGAGCAGGGTCTCGCGCGCCTGGTTCACGTCCTCCCCGGCAACCGGGAGATCCGGTTCAGTTTCCCCGACCCCTGATCCCTGATCCCTGATCCCGGCTCGATAGTAGTCGGCGATCGCATTGCGCGTGCTGGAGAAGAGCCAAGGCAGCAGGGCGGAACTGGAGCGCAGGGTCGGGAGCCGGATGGCGGCCCGGGCCAGGACATCCTGGACGATGTCTTCGGCGTCGGCCGGTTCATCGACCCGACGCCGGACATAGCCGAGCAGCCGGCGGCGGAACGAAGTCCAGGCCGCCGGGGTCGGTGTCATGTCGGGGGCTGAGATCATGTGATTGCCTTCCAGACCATCCCAGCCCCTCCCGCCGGATTCAGCAGCAGCAGCCGCTGGTACAGCCACCCTCGTCCTCCGTGCAACATCCCGGTCCGCACTCGCAACGGGTAGGCTTCAGGGCCGTGGTCTCGGACATTCTATCCTCCTGGCTGGTAGTAAGTCGAGGCCCGCATGGCCTCTGTAAGGAGAGACGGGCGAGGTGGAGAAAAGACGCAGAGGGGGTCGAGAGGTCGAGAGGTCGAGAAGTCAGGGGCTGCCGGGCGTGGAGGCTCGGCCGGATGGTTGGTTGCCCGGCGGACTTCTCAACACCTCGACTCCTCAACCTCTCGACTCCTCGACTCCTCGACTCCTCGACCTCTCGACTCCTCGACTTCTCGACCTCTCGACTCTCGACTCTCGACTTCTCGACCTCTCGACTTCTCGACTTCTCCACTCACACCCCACTTGCCGATGCCTACCCCGCGGTTTAGAATCCCGTCCCCTTCGGGCGATTAGCTCAGCTGGTTAGAGCGCGCGCCTCACATGCGCGAGGTCGGGGGTTCAAGTCCCTCATCGCCCACTCGAACGATCCAGTCACGCAACGACAAACGGCCCCGGTCGGGGCCGTTTTCCATTCCATCGTCCGGCCGGCGCCATCCCTCCGGGCACGGCCGCTATCCCAGGATCCCCTTGGCCCAGGGAACGATCCTGGGGACCTCTTCCTTGATCGTTTCGATCTCCGGCGGGCTCGCGCCCAGCGCCGACAGCGCCTCCTCCGGGGTGGTATCGGCCGGGCCCTCCTGCTCGAGCCGGGTCAATTCTCCGGAGCCCAGGACCTCGGCGGCGAACAGGACCCGGGCCAGGGTCCGGAGTTCGGCCGCGGCTTCGTCGGGATGATGATGGCAGGACACCGCCTCGCTGATGGCCGGGGGCAGCGACCAGCGCCCCAGCAGCAGGCCGGCGACGGCCCCGTGGTCCATGCCGATGATGTCCTCTTCGCACTGCCAGAGCGGGAGGGCGGCTTCGGCCTGGAGCCGGCGGGCATCGGCCAGGTCCCGCGGAAAGTACTGATCGAGGATCAGGAGTCCGCAATCGTGCAGGAGACCGGCGACGTAGGCGTCGTCCGCCGACACCGAATCCGAGGCTCCGAACCGGTCCCAGAGCCGCCGGGCCAGGAATCCCACCACCGCCGAATGCATCCACAGGCGCTGGTGGTCGAGGTTCCGGCTCCGGCCGCTGAACGCGCGCACCACGGCCAGCACCACGCAGATGGAGCGCACCTGGTTCACTCCCAGCCGCTGCACCGCGGTCATGACCGAGCCGATGGGCGATCCGCCCGTGGCGTGGGCCGCGGAATTCGCGGCCCGCAGCACCCGGGCGGTCAGAGCGGGGTCCCGTTGAATGACCTCGGCGACGGCATCGGAACCGGCCCGCTCGTCGTCCAGGATGTTGTGCAGCTGGAGGACCACGACCGGAAGGGTCGGCAGGTCCTTGCCCGATTCCATCAGGTCGCGCAGGCCTCGAATGATCGGCGGCAACAGCAGGCTCCAGTAGTTTCCGGCGGACCTCAGGGGGCGTGAAAGCTACATGGAGAGGTGAAAGGTGAGAAGTGAGAGGTGAGAGGGCGCAGGGCGGCGGTTCCGTTGCATGGTCCCGGGGTCCGCGGCGTGAGCCGGCACCGCGCGCAGCAGGAAACTGGAATCTCGACTCGCGAGTCCTTCCCGGCCTCAGAGGACCGCGTTGAAGAGATAGCCGACCACGACGATGCCGGCCGCCACGACGCCGATGAACACGGCGATCAGTCTGGGCTGCAGGACCTTGCGCAGGATCACCATTTCGGGAAACGACAGGGCGACCACCGACATCATGAAGGCCAGGGCGGACCCCAGCGGCGCCCCTTTCTCCATGAGCGCCTGTACGATCGGAATGATCCCGGCGGCGTTGGAGTACATGGGAACGCCCAGGACGACCGCCAGCGGCACCGACCACCACTCGCCCGATCCCAGGAGGTGGGCCATGGCCCCGGCCGGGACGTACCCGTGGATCGCGGCGCCGACGGCGATGCCGCCGAGTACCCAGAGCCAGATCCGCCCGACGATCTCCACCACGGCCTCGCGCCCCATTCTGGTACGGTCCCTCCAGCCGAGCCGCCGGCCGGGCTCGGTCCCCGGACGCATCGCGGGCATGGCCCTGACCCAGGACTCGATCCACCCTTCGAGGTGCAGCCGGCCGATGACCCAGCCCGCCAGGATCGCGATCGCGAGGCCGGTCCCGAGGTAGAGAAGCGCGACCTTGAGCCCGAACAGTCCGCCCAGCAGCACCAGGGCGACCTCATTCACCATCGGTGCGGCAATGAGAAAGGAGAACGTGACGCCCAGGGGCACCCCGCTCTTCACGAATCCGATGAAGAGCGGTACCGCCGAACAGGAGCAGAACGGGGTGAAGACCCCGAGACCGGCGGCCAGGACATTGCCGGCGCTTTCCGCCTTGCCGGCCAGCGTCCGCCGGGTGCGCTCCGGGGTCACGAAGCTGCGGAGGATGCCCACCCCGAACACGACTGCGACCAGCAGGAGCAGGACCTTCGGTGCTTCGAAAAGGAAGAACCCGACCGAATCGGCGAGCCGCGTGCCCTGCTTCAGGCCGAGCAGGCCGTGGGTAAGCCAGCGCGCGGCCGGCGCCAGCTGCCACCAGGCCACGATCCAGAGGAAAACCGCCAGGGACGCCGCGACTGGATTCCCACCGGGAGGTGCCTCTCGGCGGGGAGCGACAGGATGCAGGGGCAGTGGTGAGCTCGTCAATTCTCGCGCAACCTGGAGAAGTGCATTGCCCGGTTCGGAATGATGGTCACGTTCCCGGGCCGGGGGAGCGCCCGGGCGGATCCCTTCATCGGGGGAGACCAGGCGGAAGCAATATCAACAATCGTTGATGGATTCTGGCTGAAAGCATTCTGAAGGCAGGTTCACAGCCGGCGGAGTGGAATCGGCCGTGGGGGGGATGTCTGATGCGCCGTGCGGAGTCGGTGATCGTCCCGGTTGTCGGCGATGCCGCGCGGGACTACGATTCCGCTGCACGGGGACCCACCATGCCAGACAACCCACCGCCCGCCGATCTTCTCAGCGACGCCCAGCGTCGCCATCTCGCGACGGTCCTGAGCCGGATCGAACTCGCGTTGCGCCAGGTCCAGCTGCTTGCCGAAGGCAGCGAGGCGGCGGCGGCTACGCACTCCGGGGCGGCAGTCCACGACCTGCCCTCCGGTTTTGCCGCCGTGATTGAAGGGCCGGTCGCGGATGCCGCCGAAGCCATCGCGGAGACCGTCGCGACGTTCGATCTGGAGCCGAGCCGGGTCTCCTATGCCCGGTCGGTTGAGGCACGCGTCGGCACCAGCCTCGTGATCCTCGAGGACACGCAGGCCCGGAAGCTGGGCGGCTACGGCCCGATCCACCCCGAGCTTCCCGCCCGACTCGACCCGCTGCTGGACCGGCTGAAGGAGAGCCTGCGGAGAATCGAGACGGCCGTGAGGAGTGAGAAGTAAGAAGTAAGAAGTAAGAAGTAGAAAGGCGGAGCCGGCACCCGGCACCCGGCACCCGGCACTCTGCACTCTGCACTCTGCACTCTGCACCCTGCACCCTGCACTCTGCACCCTGCACCCTGCACTCTGCACCCTGCACTCTGCACCCTGCACTCTGCACCCTGCACTCTGCACCCTGCACTCTCTTCCTAGATCAACCCCCCCCGTCTCAGTTTCCCGATCTGATCGTACTTCTCTTCATGCACCGCCAGGACCTCGTCGGGTGACACCGTTGCCACGCCAGCCTTGGCGACCTCGACGCCGGCGGCGTAATTGGCGAGGATGGCGCCTTCCATGACCGAGGCGCCGGCGGCCACGGCGGTACCGAGCCAGGCGGTGACCGTGTCGCCGGCGCCGGAGACGTCATACACTTCCCGGGCGATACTGGGCACGTGGGTAATCCGGCGGTCCTTGGTGACGAGCACCATGCCGTCGGCGCCGAGGGTGACCAGCAGATTGTCCACCTCGAGGCGATCCAGCGCATCGGGCAGGGCGTTGCGATGCTGCAGATCCACCGCGGCGCCCAGGGCGGATTCCAGTTCCCGGCGGTTGGGTTTGAACACGGTCGCGCCGGCGTAGCTGAAGAACTGCCGGTACTTGGGGTCTACCACCACCGGTACCCCGCGACGGCGGGCGGCTTCCATGGCCGCCTGGATGAGGGGCGGCGCGAGCGCGCCCTTGTTGTAGTCTTCCAGCAGGAGGGCGTCGGCATCCGTGAGCGCTTCGATCAGCTGTTCGGTCAGCCGTTCGAGGTCCCGGCCCTCCAGCAGGCGTTCGACTTCCTCGTCGATCCGCACCACCTGCTGGCCGCGGGCCAGGACCCGGGTCTTGGAGGTCGTGGGCCGGTCGGCAATCGACAGGACCCGCCGGTCGTCGATCCCGGCCGCGGCCAGCTCCTGCCGGAGCGCCCGGCCGTGGGGATCGTCTCCCACGATGCCGACCAGCTGGCACTGGGCGCCGATGGCCGCCACGTTCGCCGCCACGTTGGCGGCCCCGCCCAGCGCCAGCCGGTGTTCCCGCACCGTGACGACCGGTACCGGCGCCTCGGGAGACAGCCGGTCGGTGTCGCCCAGGAGATAGCGGTCCAGCATCACGTCTCCCGCTACTACGATGCGGCAGGCGGGGAGCTTCTGGAGCAGATGAAGCACCCGGTCCCGGCTGAGCGGCGGGTAGGGGGTCTGTCTCACGGTAATCTCCCGCGGCGGTGGAACCCGACGGTGACGAAGAGCCGGCCTTCGAACCGGTTGCGCGTCCGGCCCTCGATATGACCCGCGTTCTCGACTCGATGATACCCGGCGTTGGCCGTCAGGCGGAAGTGCGGCAGCGTCCCGGTGAGGCCCAGGGCGGCCCGGTAGGTGCGTTCGACGACCCCGATGAACAGTTGTGGCGTCGACCCCAGCTGGGTCGAACCGGACGCAGGGTAGGGGGCGCCCAGCCGGCCCTCGCCCTGGCGGAGCACGGTCAGCTCCGGGGTCACGAGCCAGCGTCCGCGGACCGGCAGGCTCACCGTGGCGGTCAGCTGGTCCATGTCGTCGAAGTTGCGGCCGATGCCGACGCCGCCGTCCTCGAAGTCCTGAAACTGATTGTCGAAGGTGCGGAAGGCCAGGCTCGAAGCCTGGGTGTAGTACGAGCGCCAGGAGGCGCGGCGGCCCAGCGGGCCGAAGGCCATCAGGGTCAGCGCCCAGCGGTCGGGGTTTCGGGTCGGACTGCCGCGATTCTTGTAGGTCAGGTCGTCCAGCGCCAGTTGCGCCTGGGTCGTGACCCGCCGCGAGACCTGCCAGCTGAAATCGGCCCCCAGCATCGAGTTGGTTTCCTCTCCCAGCCCGTACGCATTCTCCAGCAGGCTCAGGCTCAGCGGATTGCGCAGGCGGTTCTCGTAGTTCCGGTCCTGCCCCGCGAAGACGACGACCTCCCAGAGCGCCAGGTGCACCCGCCGCGACAGCTGTGCGCCCAGCCGGTGGGCGAAGTAATACCGGTGGATGACCGCGCCGGTGGAATCGGTTTCGTCCCGGAGATCCGAGGCCAGCGTCTGGAACCGGACCTTCCCCGTGCCGATCTCAAAGCCCAGGGCCGGCCGGCCATAGCCGTAGTTGCTGAGCGGGATCCCCGGCAGTCCGCTCGGCCCCCAGTTCATGTCCATCTGGCCGTAATAGAGCCGGGCCCACTTGAACTGGGCGCTGATGTAGGCCTCCGCCATCCTGCCGGAGACCTCGATGTCCTTCCGGCCGGTCCAGTCCGGGTCCACCACCAGCCGGGGTTCGAGAACCGGCCGGGTCGCCAGCACCACGTTGCCCAGAACGGCTCGCGCGGCAAGTTCGGCGTAGGGCCGGGCGCCGTCCGGCCCGGCCGGGTGCAGCGGATCGCGCCGGGCGTGGGTATAGGCTTCGCCCCCCACCGCCGGGGCGATCTCCCAGCGGGTCTCGTCGGGGAGATCGGTGTAGCGGTCGCGCAGCCGGTCGATCAGGCGGCGGGTCGCCGGTGCGGCCAGGGAGTCGGCCCGGTCGAGGGCGGCCAGCAGATCGGCCCGGCGGAACGGGCGGACGAAGGGCCACGGGTCCGGGATGTCCCCCCGGGCGATCAGATGCTCGATCATCGGCATCACCGGGTCGTCCAGCGGGATGTAGGGTGAGGCCTGGGCGTGGAGGATGGCGGGGGCCGCGAGGAGCAGGAGGGCACACAGACGGGCAGACGGTCCGACGGTCCGACGGTCGGTGAGACGGCCGGACGGGCGGGCAGGCGGGCAGGCGGGCGGGCGAGCTCTCTCCTCCCGGTGTGGGTCTGGCTGCGTCTGCGGCATGCGAATCCCCCAATTGCGGACGTACCAATGCAGGGCGGAGGGAATCTGGATGACCACCGACAACAGGTCAACGAGACCACTCGCACACGGTGTTATCTTCGTGGATCGCGGCCGCTGATCCCTGATCCCGGTACTCAGTCCTCAGTCCTCTTCCCTCAGTCCTTCTTTATCCATGCCCTTTCGGATCGAATATACCCGCGGCGACATGGTCGAGTCGGTCCATCGCGTCTCGGTTGCGGTCAGTGACGCGGACGGGCGGCTGCTGGCCGTCGCGGGGGAGCCGGGTCAGGAGACCTGGTGGCGCTCGGCCGCCAAGCCGTTCCAGGCCATGCCGCTGGTCGCCGAGGGCGGGGCCGACCGGTTCGGGCTGGATGAACGGGAACTTGCCCTGGTCTGTGCCTCGCATTCCAGCGAGCCGATCCACCTGGCGGTGACCGACGGGATCCTGCGGAAGATCGGCTGCTCGGAGGCGGACCTGGCGTGCGGGCCGCACCCGCCGCTTTCCGCGGCGGTCGCCGAGGAGGCCATGCGGAGCGGAACCACGATCACGCCCCGCTGGAGCAACTGCTCCGGCAAGCATGCCGGCCTGCTGGCCCAGGCCATTCACGGGGGCTGGCCCAAGGCGGGCTACCACGAAGCCGATCACCCGGTGCAGCGGCGCATCCTGAAGGAAGTGGCGCGATGGTCCGGCCTCGATGAAGCCGCGATCCGCCGGTCGGTGGACGGCTGCAACACGGTGTGCTTCGGCCTGCCCCTGCGCAACATGGCCAAGGCCTACGCCCGGTTCGGCCGGAGTGAGGATCCGGCGGCGGCGCGGCTTCGCCGGGCGATGCTCAAGCATCCGGAACTCATCGCGGGAACCGGCCGCTCCTGCACCGAGTTCATGACGGCATTCAAGGGGGCGCTGCTGGCCAAGGTCGGCGCCGAAGGGGTCTACAGCGCGGCCCTCCCGGCGGCCGGCCTCGGGATCGCGATCAAAGTGGAGGACGGCGACATGCGGAGCGCGCCGATTGCGCTCTACCGGGTGCTCGATCTGGTCCTCCAGAACATCGGAGGCGACACCGGACCGCTCGGCCGGCTCGGGCGGTGGAAGGAGTCTCCCATTACGAACACCCGGGATCTGGCGGTGGGCCAGATCCGGGCCGGCGGGGGCCTGCGTTTTTCGTGACCTCCCGGCGGCGTTGGGGTACCCACTTTCGACGATCGAGGATGTAAGCTGATGGCGAAACAGGACAGCCTGGACCGGCACACTCTGGCCCTGATCAAGCTGGCCGCGGCGGTGGCGCAGGGATATGAGCCCGAGATGCGTGATCGCATGGAAGACGCCAGGAAAGCCATGGTGCCGATTCCCTGGATCGAGGAACTGCTGCTGCAGTCCGTACTCATGGCGGGCTATCCCCGGGCGCTCATGGGGTTCACCCTGTGGCGGCGGCTGTCCCGGGTTCCCGCGCCGGCCACGGATCCCGGCGCGGACTACGGCCAGGCGGCGGAATGGACCCGGCGGGGCGAGGCCACCTGCGCCGTCGTGTATGGGGACAACTACCGGCGGCTCCGGGAGAACGTACAGGACCTGCACCCGGCCCTCGATGCCTGGATGGTGACGGAAGGCTACGGCCGGACGCTGTCCCGTCCGGGGCTCGACCTCATGCGGCGGGAGCTGTGCACGGTGGCGCAGACCGCGGTGCTGGAAACGCCCCGGCAGCTGCATTCCCACCTGCGGGGGGCGCTCAACGCCGGCGCCACGTTCCCCCAGGTGGAGGCGGTGCTGTCGGTGGTGAATCCGCTGCTGTCGTTCGACCAGTGGAAACAGGTCAAGGACCTGTGGCGGTCGGTGAAGGAGGCGTGGATTCCGGATGACGAGTGAGATGATAGTGGACAGTGCCGGGTGCCGGGTGCCGGGTGCCAACAGGTACCCTCATCTGCCCGCGGCACCCGGCCCGGGGGGGTGGGGAATGGTGGGGCGATGCTGATCGACCGTGCCGTCGTTCGCGTGATCGCCGGGACCGGCGGCAGCGGGGCCTGTTCCTTTGCCCGGTTCAAGTACAAGCCCAAGGGGGGCCCCGACGGCGGCGACGGGGGACGGGGCGGCAGCGTCTACGTGCGGGCCGACGCCAACCTCGCCACCCTGCTGGACTACCGCTACCACAATGTCTGGAAGGCGGACCGGGGCGAGCACGGCAAGGGCAAGACGCAGACCGGCGCGTCGGCCGAGGATATTCACCTGCCGGTGCCGCCCGGCACGGTCATCCGGGATGTGGCCAGCGGTGAGCTGATCGGTGAGCTGCTCTCGCCGGGAGAACAGGTGCTGGTGGCCCGGGGCGGGCGCGGCGGCAGAGGCAACGCCCGCTTCGCGACCTCCACCCACCAGGCGCCGCGGGAATGGGAGCCGGGGGAAGAGGGCGAGGAGCGGGAAATCGAGCTGGTGCTCAAGCTGATCGCCGACGTCGGCCTGGTGGGTGAGCCCAACGCCGGCAAGAGCACGCTGCTGTCGGTCGTGTCGGCCGCGCGGCCCAGGATCGCCGACTACCCGTTCACGACCCTGGAGCCCAACCTCGGCGTGGTCGGCCTGAGCGGCCAGCGGACGTTTGTCGTGGCGGATATCCCCGGTATCATCGAGGGCGCCCATGAAGGCAAGGGCCTCGGGCTCAAGTTCCTGCAGCATGTGGAGCGGACCCGGGTCCTGGCCTATCTCATCCCGCTGGATGTCGAGGATCCGGCCGCCGTCTACCGGCGCCTGCGGGAGGAGATCCGGCAATACAGCCTGGATCTGTACGCCCGGGCGCACGTGCTGGTGCTGACCAAGCGAGACATGCTTGCGGCGCGGGACCCGCTTCCCGCCGTCGAGGCGCCGCAGGCGACGGGCGTCCTGGCCGTCTCCAGCGCCTCGGGGCAGGGCATCGAGGAACTGAAGGAGTACCTGTGGAAACTGGTCGAGGCGGCGCGCCAGGAGGCCGAAGCGTCGGCCGGCGAGACCGCGGCAGACTGGGAGGAGACATGACCGAAGCGCCGGTGCGGTGCCATACTCTCTTGTCAGGAGGTTCAGCGTGGACAGGCAGCGCGCCGCCCACGTGGCACTGGCGATGACCCCGGGGATCGGCCCGGCGCGGCTCGCCACCCTGCTCGCAGCATTCGAAACTCCGCACGGCGCCCTATCGGCGCCGTTCGCGTTTTTGTGCTCCCTGCCCGGGTTTTCCCGCGCCGCGGCCACGGCCGTCGCCCGTGCCAGGGTGGAAGACGGCGAGGCGCTCCTGCGCCGGGTCGCCGGGATGGAGGCGTCCTGTCTGCTTCCGGATGATGAAGCGTTCCCGGCGATGTTGCGAGAGATCCCGGAGCCACCCACGGTGCTCTTCGCCCGGGGCGACCTCGACTTGCTGTCGCGGCCGGCGGTTGCGGTGGTGGGAAGCCGGGATCACTCGGCCTACGGCGCGGAGGCCTGCCGGCAGGTGGTGACCGCGGCCGCCCGGGCCGGCATCGTGACGGTGAGCGGGATGGCCCGGGGCCTCGACGCGCAGGCGCACAGCCAGACCCTGGATGCCGGCGGCGGCACCATCGGCGTGCTGGGGAACGGGCTCGGTGTGGTCTATCCCGCCGCCAACCGCGGGCTCTATGAACGGGTGCAGCGCGAGGGGCTGCTGCTCACCGAATTCCCCCCGGGAGAGCGGCCGCACGCGTCCAGCTTTCCGCGCCGGAACCGGCTTATCAGCGGCCTGGCGCGGGTGATCGTCGTGGTGGAAGCGGCCCGGGGATCCGGAACGCTCATCACGGTCGAATGCGGGCTGGCGCAGGGCCGGGATATCATGGCCGTCCCGGGCGCGATCACGAGTCCGACCTCGATCGGTACCAATCGCCTGATCCGGGATGGCGCGGCACCCTACCTCGAAGCGGAGGATCTGCTGGCCTGTTTCGGGGAACTGGGGGCGGCCGCGGTCCGTGGAACGGAGGCGGCCGGGGCGCAACTGCGCCTGGAGGTGGATCTCTCGCCCGAAGACCGACTGGTGTTCGAACAGGTTCCCCCCACCGGGCGGCAGGTCGACGAGATCGCCACGGCCGCCGGCCGGACGATCCCGGACGTCCTGGGAGTGCTGAGCGCGCTGGAACTGCAGGGGGTGATCGAGCAGTTGCCCGGGTGGTTGTTCCGGCGGACGGGGTGAGGGCAGACGGTCGGACGGGCGGACGGGCTGACGGTCGGACGGGCAGACGGTCGGACGGGCAGACTCGGAGCCGGCGGCAGGTGGAGCGTCACTCCCCATGAATAGGTCCGAGAGGACGCGCCCTGGACGACCATGGGGATGGTCCCGGGTAATCCCGCCCCGCAGGGGCGGCAGGATTCGAAGCCGGTGGCAGGTGAAGCGTTGCTCCCGATGGATGGGTCCGAGAGGGTGCATCTCGGACAACCATGGGGACGGTCCCGGGAAACACCGCCCCGCAGGGGTGGAAGGATCCAGAACCGGCGGCAGGTGAAGTGTTGCTCCCGATGGATTGGTCCGAGAGGGCGCGTCCGGGACAACCATGGGGACGGTCCCGGGAAACCCCGCCCCGCAGGGGCGGAAGGATCCGGAGCCGTCGGCAGGTGAAGCGTTGCTCCCAATGGATGGGTCCGAGAGGGCGCAGTCGGACAACCATGTGGACGGTCCCGGGAAACCCCGCCCCGTAGGGGCGGAAGGATCCGGAGCCGGCGGCAGGTGAAGCGTTGCTCTCGATGGATGGGTCCGAGCGGACGCGTCCTGGACAACCATGGGGACGGTCCCGGGAAACCCCGCCCCGTAGGGGCGGAAGGATCCGGAGCCGTCGGCAGGTGGAGCGTCACTCCCCATGAATAGGTCCGAGAGGACGCGCCCTGGACGGCCATGGGGATGGTCCCGGGTAATCCCGCCCCGCAGGGGCGGCAGGATCGCCCGAAAGAGGGTTTGTGGCCAGAGAGCTCCCCCATGTCCTATACAGATCTGAACTACCACATCGTCTTCGCCACCAAACGACGAAAGCCCATGATTCATAGTCACTGGCGTCAGCGCCTCTTTGCCTATATGGGCGGGATCATCCGGGACCTGGGGGTGTGCCGATCGCTGTCGGCGGTATCGCGGACCATGTCCACCTGCTGGTTCGGCTCAAGCCGGTCCATCGGCTCGCCGACGTTGTCCGGGATGTCAAGGCGTCCTCTTCCTTGTGGGTGCATGTTGAACTTGGAATCCCGGGATTCGGCTGGCAGGACGGATACGCCGTATTCAGTGTTGACTATCGGGGAACACCTGTTGTGGAGCGATACATCCTGAATCAGGAACAACATCACCGGGTGCGCCACTATGAGGACGAGTTCGAGCTGCTTCTGCAGACCCACGGATTGGAGCTTTCCATTCCATCCCGGGACTGACGCCCCGGGCATACTCCCTCCCGCCGCCCCTGCGGGGCGGCCTTCAATGGTGGATCTTATCATCACCCGGGACTGACGCCCCGGGCATACTCCCTCCCGCCGCCCCTGCGGGGCGGCCTTCAATGGTGGATCTCATCATCGCCCGGGGCTGACGCCCCGGGCATACTCCCTCCCGCCGCCCCTGCGGGGCGGCCTTCAATGGGGGATCTCATCATCGCCCGGGGCTGACGCCCCGGGCCGCCTGCTCGCCTAGATTTCCCCCGTGCACCTCTACCTCCACGTTCCCTTCTGCGCCCGGCGCTGTTCGTATTGCGATTTCGCCATCGCGGTACGAAGGGTGGTCCCGTCCGAGGGGTATGCCGATGCAATCCTGTGTGAATGGGATCTCCGGCAGGAGGACCACGCCTGGCGGGGCTCATCCCGCATCGACACGATCTATTTCGGTGGCGGCACGCCTTCTCTCCTTGAACCGGCGGCGTTGGAGCGTATTCTGGCGGCCTTCGGGCGGCGGCGTGAGATCGCCGGAGACGCGGAGCTGACCCTGGAAGCCAATCCGGATGACGTCACCACTTCCCGGGCCGCCGATTGGCACCGGCTGGGCATCAACCGGATCTCGCTCGGCGCGCAGTCGTTCAATCCGGACGTGCTGCGATGGATGCACCGGACCCATTCCGCGGCGGACGTACCCCGGGCGGTGGAGACGCTCCGCCGCGCCGGGATCGCCAATCTCTCGCTCGACCTGATCTTCGGCCTGGACCCGGCGCTGCGCCGGGACTGGGGCCATGACCTGACCCTGGCGCTCAGCCTGGAGCCGTCTCACCTGAGCCTGTACGGCCTGACGGTCGAGGAGCGAACGCCGCTGGCCCGGTGGGTCGTCGCGGGCACGGTGCGGCCGGCCGATGAAGACCGCTATGCCCGGGAGTTCCTGGAAGCGGATGCCCGGCTCACCGAGGCGGAGTTCGAGCACTACGAGGTGTCGAACTATGCCCGCGCCGGGTTCCGCTCCCGGCACAACTCCGCGTACTGGGAGCGGCGGCCGTTTCTGGGCCTCGGCCCGTCGGCCCACTCGGGGAGCGGCACCCGGCGCCGGTGGAACATCCGCGAGTGGGCCGCCTACCAGCGGGCCATCGCGGCGGGGCAGGATCCGGTCGAGGGAACCGAGGACCTGGACCCGGCGGCCGTCAGCCTGGAAGACCGCTATCTCGGACTCCGTACCAACCGCGGCATCCCGGCCGCCACGCTCGGGCCGGCTCAGGTGGAAGCATGGACCACGGCCGGCTGGGCCCGTGCCAGCGCTGGCCGGGTGGTCCTGACCCCGGAGGGGTGGTTGAGGATGGACGCGATGACGGTGAGCGGGGAGTAAGAGCGGGCCGCGGCCGGGTGGTGTGAGGCTGGAATCCGCGCAAGGTCTTTCGAGTCCTCGTGACTTCCAGCCCCGGACCCCTGGCCGCCTCCCGGCTTTGTTCCCCTCCCCCCTAAGTCATTGTAGATTGTGGGCATGCCTGCACCTGAGGCGTTGACCGACCGGCAGCTCCGGGTCCTGGAAGCCGTCATCCAGACGTACATCCAGACCGCCGAGCCCGCGGGGAGCCAGACCATTGCGGTCCGCTCCGGCCTCGGCGTGTCTCCGGCCACGATCCGGAGCACCATGAGCGAGCTGGAGGAGCGGGGGTTCCTGTATCATCCCCATACCTCCGCCGGCCGGATTCCGACCGACCGGGCGTATCGGGTCTACGTGGACAACCTGATCCGACTCATGCCGCCCAGCCGGCAGGACGTGAGTACGCTGCAGGCCGAGTTGCCGGCCCGCAGCGAGGTGGAACTCATCCTCCGCCGGGCCGCGCAGGTGCTGGGTGTGCTCACGCAGGAACTGGGCGTTGCCGTGGCTCCGGCGCTGCACCAGCTGGTACTCGAGCGGCTGGAACTGGTGCAGGTCGCGTCGGACCGGATGCTGCTGGTGTTCAATCTGCGCAGTGGAGTGGTCCGGACGATCTTCGTTCAGGTTCCCGCGACGATCGCGCCGGATGCTGTCCGCCGGGTCGGCCAGGTGCTGAACGAACGGCTGAGCGGGCTCACGCTGCACGAGATCCGGACCACACTGGCGGACCGGCTGCGGGACGCCGGGTCCGACACCCTTCCGTCCGACCTGCTGAACATCTTCATCGAGGAAGGGGACGAACTGTTCGACCTCTCGGCCAGTACCGAAGGCGTTGTGCTGGGCAGCGCCCAGCACCTGGCCGACCAGCCCGAATTCGCCTCGAACAAGGGCATCCGGGATCTGCTGGAACTCACCGAGCGGCGGGATCTGTTACGGGAAGCGCTGGATCTGCGCCGGGAGGGCGGACTCTCGATCACGATCGGGGCGGAGAACACCGATCCCCGGCTCAGCAGCTTTACACTGGTGACCTCATCCTATCGCGCGGGGGATCTCCGCGGCGTAATCGGCGTGTTGGGGCCGACCAGGATGCCCTACGATAAAATCATCGGCCTGGTGGACCATACCACCCGGCTCGTGGAAGGATTGCTGGACGACGAATGAACGACTTTTACGATCTGCTCGGCGTGGAGCGGGGCGCCTCCGAGAGCGACATCAAGAAAGCCTACCGCCGGCTGGCGATGGAATACCATCCGGACCGCAACCCCGAGGCCGGTGCCGAGGAGCGCTTCAAGGAGATCACCGAGGCGTACGAGGTGCTCCGGGATCCGCAGAAGCGCGCCATGTACGATCGGTACGGGAAGGCGGGCATCGGGGGCGCGGCGGCCGGCGGGTTCCACCATGTGGACCTGGCCGAGGCGCTGAACATCTTCATGCGGGACTTCGGGAACCTGGGCGGATTCGACGCCTTCTTCGGCGGCGGCCGCGGTGCCCAGCGGGAAGTCCGCCGGGGCCAGGACATCCGGGTCACCATGAAGCTGTCGCTGGCGGAGGTCGCCACCGGGGTCAAGCGGACCATCAAGCTCAAGACACTCGAAAAGTGCGAGACCTGTCAAGGCGCGGGCACTGCCAAGGGCACCCGTCCCACGACCTGCACCACCTGCGGCGGGTCGGGAGAGGTGCGCCGGGCC
>JBFXBG010000013.1:0-44536 GCA_050183505.1 Gemmatimonadales bacterium
TTCCGTTCTTACCTGGGCGCCGCAGCTGAGGGAACCGGGAGTCGCCTGTACCTGCGGCGGGAGCACCGCGAGTTTGAGGTGTCGACCCGTTTCCTGGTCGGCGCGGACGGGGCGCATTCCCGGGTGGCCCGGGACCTGGCCCTGGGACGGAACCGGGAATGGATCGTCGGCGTGGAGCAGGTCCATCGCGGAGCTTTCATGGCCGGACCGCCCTGCTTCCATTGCTGGGTGGATCCGGAAATCGCCCCGGGATACCTGGCGTGGGTGGTTCACGACGGGGAGGAAGTGCATCTGGGACTGGGTGGGTATCCGTCGCGGTTCGATCCCGGGCGGGCGCTCCGGTTGTTTGCCTCGCGCATGGCCACCCGCCTGGGGTTCCTGGCCGCGGGTCCGGTGGAGCGGCGTGGTGGCGTGATCCCGGTCAACGGCGTGCTGCGCCGGCTGGCTTCGCCGCGGGGGCTTCTGATCGGCGATGCCGCGGGCGCGGTCTCACCGCTCACGGCGGGCGGGCTGGATCCGTGCCTGCGGCTCACGGCGCACGCGGTGGAGGTCATCGAGGCCGGTCTGGGAGGTCGTCCCCAGGCCGTCGCGTCTTATGATGGCGCTGCCTACCGGAGACGCTTTGCCCTCCGTCGGGCGGCGCGCTTTCTGTACCGCGGTCTCGGCTCCCCCCGGCTGGTCGAGGCAGCCTGGTCGGTACTGAATACTCCGGCCGGGAGGACGCTGGCCGGCCGCATCTTCTTCGGAGAGGGCTCATTCCCGGATGTTCCGCGCACCGACTCGATCCGGCGGCTCGAACCGCCGGCCCGGCCGGTCCTCGGTGTCCGGGAACCTTTCCCCAGCCGGCCGCATTAGAGCCCCAGAAGGTTCCCCGGCATTGCTCCGGTACGAACCGGAGTTGCCAGCCGGCCCGACAGGCCCGACCTTTGTATCGGAAGGGCCGGCCCGGTCGCCAGGGTTCCGGCTTCTCACCAGGTCGTTCGTACCCGGACATTGCCATGCCAATGAACGTCCAATCCACGGAGGCGGCTGCGGGGATCCCGTTCGAGTCTCTCCTCACGCCGTTGCTGGGCCCGGCTTTCGGAGTGGCGCTGCACCTGACCCGGAACCGAGCCGATGCGGAGGATCTGGTTCAGGAGGCTTCGTTGCTGGCGTTCCGCGGTTTCCGGACCTTCCAGCAGGGGACCAATTTCAAGGCCTGGTTCATGCGGATTCTCACCAACGCCTTCTACTCCAGGTACCGCCGCCGCCGGACGGAACCGCAGACGATCGACCTGGAGGACGCGTCGGAGCTGTACCTCTACATCCGCACGGCCGAGGCCGGGCTTCACCAGTCCGAACCCGACCCGGCCCGGGCGCTGCTCACCCGAATGGACTCTGAGCAGGTGGGTGAGGCATTGGACGCGCTCCCGGCCGACTACCGGGTAGTGGCAACGCTCTATTTCATCCAGGACATGTCCTACCAGGACATTGCCGCGAGTCTGGACATCCCGGTGGGGACGGTCAGATCGCGGCTGCACCGGGGACGCAAGATGCTCCAGAAGAGCCTTTGGCATATCGCGGTCGAGCAGGGTGTCGTTCAGGTACCCGCTGAGAAGGGAGCCTGATCTCATGACCCAACTCTCCCGTTTTACCTGTGAGGACGCGTTCCGGCGCCTGAACGACTATCTCGACCGGGAATTGAGCGCTCCGGAGATGCGGCTGGTCAAGGAGCACCTGGACACGTGCGTTCGATGCGCGTCCGAGTACCACTTCGAGTCGACGGTGCTGAATGAGGTCCGGCGCAAACTCAACCGGGTGGACCTGCCGGATGACCTCGTCTCCAGAATCAACGCGGCCCTGGAGGCCGAACGAGGCTCCGGGGAAGGCTAGGCGGGTTGGAACGTGCGGAAGGCCTGGATCTCTTCAGGCGTGAGGCCGAGTCTGGCCAGGAAAGTCTCCGGGAGGGAAGGGGCCGATCGGCGCAGGGTGTGGATGTCGAGGGAGGAGTCCCCCAGATGGGTGATCTCGTCCAGTCCGGTTGCCAGGTGCAGGTCCGGCAGATCGGCCAGTACGGTCTTCAGGAAAGTGGCGTTCCGGAAGGCGGCACCGGAAAGCCGGGACCCGGCCAGCACCGCGTGTGTCAGGTCGGCGCCCCGCAGATCGGCGCGCTGCAGGTCGGCACACGCCAGGTAGGCGGAAGCCAGGGTGGCATGGCGGAAGCACGCCCCTGAGAAGTTACCCTGCAGCATGCAGGCCTCGGTGAGGTCGGCCCCGGTGAAGTCCGCTTCGGTCAGCCCGGTATGGCTCAAGTCGGCCCGGCGGAAGCGGGCCTCGCGGAAGTCCGTTCCGGTGCCGGCAGCCAGCTTCATGCTGACCCGCTCAAGATCCGTCCTCTCAAACCGGGTTCCGGTCAGGTTGGCGCCCAGGATTCTGGTGCCCACCAGGGTCGCCCCGGACAGATTTGCCCCGTTCAGATCCGATCCACTGAGGTCGGCGCCGGTCAGGTCGGCGCCTTCGAAATCCGCGCCCTGCAACTCCCCGATACAGAGATCCGCGCCGCGGAGGTTGGCGCCGCGGAAGTCCAGGCCGTTCATCCGGCCGTAGGCCAGCACCGCCCCGGCCAGATCGGCGGCGGCGAGGGAGTCTCCCGGGTACTGGAAGATGCGGATTCCGGTTTCCCGGTGGACAATGTCCGGCATGGACGCTCCCGGCGGTGGGCAGGCCAAAATACGGCGGCTCCACCCCGGGCGCCAGCGGATGGGAACCATCTGCCGGCCGGCGGCGTTCCATGCGGTCCGGGCAATCCGCTCGAAACCGGACGGCAGGCAGATTCGCGCGCCAGGGCCGCAGCGATCCGGGTCGCCGTCATGAAGGATACGGGACCATAGCTGTTCCGACGATGTTGCACCGCCGATGACAGACGATCCGGAGAAGGCTCCCAGTCACAGCTTGGGATCCCGGTGTGCCTCCTGCCTGGACGACCTGATCCGCCGCCGACTGCAGCAATACGTGGTGCCGGAAGGCCTGGCCGAGCGCGTGTGGGCCCGGCTCCGCTGACCCCCCAGGGACATAGCCTGCCGTGCCGCTGGAACCTTTAGGTCTCTCCTGACATTGTTCAAGCCAGCCTGAGGTGCCGATGCGCTCGCATCCTCCGCCTCTCGCGTGACCGCCTTGCCCAAGGAGCCCGCAGTGCTTCCCGAGAAGAAACGCCTCGAAGAGGACGCCCGCAGAGAGCGGAACTGGAAACGATGGGGACCCTACCTGTCCGAACGCCAGTGGGGGACCGTTCGGGAGGATTACTCCGAATACGGCAGCTGCTGGGAGTATTTCCCGCATGATCATGCGAGGAGCCGGGCCTACCGCTGGGGGGAGGATGGCCTGCTCGGCATCACCGACCGGGAATGCCGGCTGTGTTTCGGGCTGGCCCTCTGGAACGGCCGGGATCCGATTCTGAAGGAACGCCTGTTCGGCCTGACCGGGCCGGAAGGGAATCACGGGGAGGACGTGAAGGAGCTGTACTACTACCTGGAATCCACCCCGACGCACTCCTACATGAAGGGGCTCTACAAGTATCCCCAGGACCCGTTTCCCTATCAGTGGCTGGTGGAGGAAAACCGGCGGCGGGGGAAGCACGAGCCCGAGTTCGAACTGGTGGACACCGGCGTCTTCAACGAAGAGCGCTACTTCGACGTCTTTGCGGAATACGCCAAGGGGTCACCCAACGACATTCTGATCCGCCTGACGGTCGCCAACCGGGGACCGGAGGCCGCCACGCTGCACCTGTTGCCCACGCTCTGGTTCCGCAACACCTGGAGCTGGAGCGGGACCGAGGAGCGGCCGGAGATCCGCCGGGGCGGCACGGATGGTCTGGTCGCGGAGCACCGCGAGCTGGGAACCTACCGGTTCCGGGCGGAGACCGTCGCCGGCCAGGCGCCGCCGGCGTACCTCTTTACCGACAACGACACCAACGTCGAGCGGCTGTACCAGTCGCCCAACCGGCAGCCCTGGGTCAAGGACGCGTTTCACGAGTACGTGATTCATCAGAACCGGGCGGCGGTGAACCCGGCGGAGCGGGGAACCAAGGCCGCGGCCCACTATGTCCTGGAGGTGCCGGCGGGCGGGGAGGTACGCGTCCGGCTGCGGCTCACCGCCGCGGACGAGGACACCGGGGCCGGGCTGGGTCCGGAATTCGACGAGACCTTCACCGGGCGGCTCGCGGAGGCGGATGCCTTCTACGCCGAGCGGATTCCGGCCGCGGCGACGGTGGACGAGGCGGCGATTCTGCGCCAGGCGTGGGGCGGGCTGCTCTGGTCCAAGCAGTACTACAACTATGTGATCCGGGACTGGCTGAAGGGCGATCCGGCGCAACCGGCGCCGCCCCCGGCGCGGTTGCACGGCCGGAACAGCGAATGGACCCATCTCTACAACCGGGATGTGCTGTCCATGCCGGACAAGTGGGAATACCCGTGGTACGCGGCCTGGGACATGGCGTTTCACATGCTGCCGTTTGCCCAGGTGGACACCCAGTTTGCCAAGGAGCAGCTGGTCCTGATGCTGCGGGAATGGTACATGCACCCCAACGGGCAGATCCCGGCCTACGAGTTTGCCTTCGGCGATGTCAATCCGCCGGTGCACGCCTGGGCCTGCTGGCGGGTGTACAAGATGTCGGGGCCGCGGGGCCAGCGGGACCGGGTGTTTCTGGCGCGGGTTTTCCAGAAACTCCTCCTGAACTTCACCTGGTGGGTCAACCGCAAGGACATCGAGGGGAACAACCTCTTCGCGGGCGGGTTCCTCGGGCTGGACAATATCGGCGTGTTCGACCGCTCCCGGCCGCTGCCGACCGGCGGCCACCTGGAGCAGGCCGACGGAACCGCGTGGATGGCGTTCTACTGCGCCACGATGCTGTCGATGGCTCTGGAGCTGGCGGACGGCGATCCGGCCTACGAAGACATGGCCTCGAAGTTCTTCGAGCACTTCGTGGCGATTGCCGATGCGATGAACACCCTGGGTGGGGACGGCCTGTGGGATGAGAACGACGGGTTCTACTACGATCAGCTGCATGTCGACGGCACCAAGACGCCGCTCCGGGTGCGGTCCCTGGTCGGTGTGGTGCCGCTCTTCGCCTGTGAGTTGCTGGACCAGTCGATGCTGGAGCGGCTGCCCGGGTTCGCCAAGCGGCTCAACTGGTTCGTGGAGAACCGGCCGGACCTGGCCAACCACATCACCTTCTGTCACTGCCTGGGTGAGGGCTACCAGCTGCTGGCGATTCCCTCGCGCGAGCGGCTCGAGCGGGTCCTGCAGTATGTCCTGGACGAGAACGAGTTCCTGTCGCCCTACGGCGTCCGGTCGGTCTCCCGGTTCCACCGGGACCATCCCTACATCTTCCGCGCCAACGGGGAGGAGTTCCGGGTGGACTACGTGCCGGGTGAATCGGACACCGGCCTGTTCGGGGGCAACTCGAACTGGCGTGGCCCCATCTGGTTTCCGCTCAACTATCTGCTGATCGAGGCCCTGGAGCGGTACGACCGGTTCTACGGCGATACCCTCACGGTCGAATTCCCCACCGGGTCCGGCCGGCGTCTGCGGCTGGCGGAGGTCGCCCGGGAACTGCAGGGCCGGCTGGCGTCGATCTTCCTTCCCGATGGGATGGGACGGCGGCCCTGTCACGGCGACGAACAGCGCTATGCCCGGGATCCCTACTGGAAGGACCTGGTGTTGTTCAACGAATACTTCCACGGCGAGACCGGTCGCGGCGTCGGCGCCAGCCATCAGACCGGCTGGACCTCGCTGGTGGCCCGGTGTGTCCAGGACATCGCCCGGGCACGTCCGGTGCCCGCGGCCGAACCCGATACCGAAAGCACTCATGCAACCGAACGCTCTTCCCGCGCCCGAGTCCGAGTGGCTCGAGGCTGACGGCCTCGGCGGGTTCGCCTCCGGCACCGTCTCCGGCCTCCGCACCCGGCGCTACCACGCCTGGCTGCTTCCGGCCACCACCCCGCCCACCGGGCGGGTGGTGCTGGTCAACGGCATCGAGGCCTGGGTGACGCACGAGGGCCGGCGGACCGCCATCACCGCGCAACGCTACGCGCCGGATGTGGTGTATCCCGACGGCGCCTCCCGCCTGGTCGCCTTTCACGCCGATCCGTGGCCGACCTGGGTCTGGCGGCTGGAGGACGGCCTCGAAGTCGAACAGCAACTCGTGGTACCGCATGGTGCGCCGGTCACGGTGGTGCGCTGGCTGGTCCGGGGTGCGCGGGATACCGTGCGCCTCGAGGTACGGCCCCTGCTGTCGGGGCGCGACTATCACGCGGTGCATCACGAGAATCCGGGATTCGACTTCACCGCCCACCCCGCCGGGTCCGGCCGCGGGACCCGCATCAGCTGGCGGCCCTACGGGGATCTGCCGCCGGTCGTATCGGTGTCCAACGGCACCTACCGGCACGACCCGACCTGGTACCGCAACTTCCTTCTCAGTGAGGAACAGGCCCGGGGCCTCGACTGTATCGAAGACCTGGCGTCCCCCGGCGTCCTCGAGTGGGACATCGGCGAGCAGGGGGCTGCGTGGGTGCTGGGCACCGACGGCGCGCGGGCAACCGAGTGGCTGGTCATGGATGCCGAAGATGCGGTTCGCGATGCCTTTGGTGCCGAGCGCCGTCGCCGCGGCCGCTTTCCCAGCCGGCTGCACCGGGCGGCGGACGCCTACCTGGTGAGCCGGGGCAGCGGAAAGACGATCATCGCGGGCTATCCCTGGTTCACCGACTGGGGGCGGGACACCTTCATCGCGCTGCGCGGGCTCTGCCTGGCCGGGGGCCGGCTGGACGAAGCCGCGGACATTCTGGTGGAATGGGCCGGGACCGTGTCCCGGGGGATGCTGCCGAATCGGTTCCCCGATCAGGGCGGAGAGCCGGAGTTCAATGCGGTGGATGCCTCGCTCTGGTACATCGTCGCCGTGCACGATCTGCTGCGCGCCATGGAAACATCGGGCCGACGGCTGCCGGCCCGGCAGCGGCAGGTTCTCGTTGCCGCGGTGGAGGAGATCCTGGAGGGGTACCGGGCCGGCACCAGGTACGGGATCGGCATGGACACCGACGGCCTGCTGCGCGCGGGAGAGGCCGGCGTGCAGCTCACCTGGATGGACGCCAAGGTCGGCGACTGGGTCGTGACACCGCGGATCGGCAAACCGGTCGAGATCCAGGCGCTGTGGTACAACGCCCTCCGGATCGGCGGCGCGTTCAATCCCCGGTGGCTGGAGCCGGCGGAACAGGTCAGGGACTCGTTCGCGGAGCGTTTCTGGTGTGCCTCGGGCGAGTACCTCCATGACGTGGTGGACGCCGACCATGTGCCCGGCCGGATGGACGCGTCATTCCGCCCGAATCAGATCTTCGCGGTCGGCGGGTTGCCCTGGCCGCTGCTGGAGGGAGATCGTGCCCGCCGGGTGGTGGAGGCCGTGCAGGAGCAGTTGTACACCCCGATCGGACTGCGGTCTCTCGATCCGGGCGATCCCGCCTACGTACCCCACTACCGCGGCGGGCCGCTGCAGCGTGACGGCGCCTACCACCAGGGGACGGTCTGGCCCTTTCTGCTGGGTCCGTTCGTGGAGGCGTGGGTCCGCGTGCGGGGGAACGATGCCGCGACCCGCCGCGAGGGACGGGAGCAGTTTCTCCGACCGCTCCTGGCCCATCTGGATCTCGCCGGTCTGGGGCACATCTCCGAAGTGGCCGACGGCGATGCGCCCCACACGCCGGGCGGCTGTCCTTTCCAGGCCTGGTCGGTGGGAGAGGCCCTGCGGCTGGATTATGAGGTCCTGGCCGATGGCCCGGCCCCGGCCCCGGCGCGTGCCGGGGCCCGGAGCCGGAAATCCACGCCCGTGTCCTGACCAACCCCTGACGAGTTCGGAACATCCATGTCGACCGGCAAGCCGGCACATATCCTGGTTCTGGGTGGAGGGTTCGGCGGTCTGCACGCCGCCCTGGAGCTGCAGAAGGCGATTCCCGGCGGATCGCTCCGCCTCACGGTCGTGAACCGGGAGAATTTCTTTCTCTTCACCCCGATGCTGCATGAGGTCGCCGCCAGCGACCTCGACATCACCCACATCGTCAATCCAATCCGCAAGCTGTTGCGCCAGGGCGTCTTCATGGCGGGCGAAGTGCGGGCCATCGACCTGGCGCGCCGGCAGGTCACGGTCGTCCACGGGCGGGATGGGCACGGCCATGAGTTGCCGTACGACCACCTGGTCGTGGCGCTGGGTTCGGTCACCAATTTCTTCGGGATCCCGGGACTGAGAGAGCACGCCCTCACCATGAAGACGCTGGGCGACGCGCTCGCCCTGCGGAATCACGTCATCGAACGGCTGGAGGAAGCCGATACCGAGTGCGCCGGAGCACGGCGCGAGGAACTGCTCACGTTCACCGTGGCCGGGGGAGGGTTTGCCGGCGTGGAGACCGCCGCCGCCATGAACGACTTCATTCTGGAGGCGTTGCCGCACTACCCGCGGATTCCCCGGTCGGCTCTCCGGGTCATGCTGGTGGAGGCGGGGAAGCACATCCTCCCCGAACTGGGTCCGGGCCTGGGCGGGTATGCCCGCCGGCATCTGGCGCGCCGGGGCGTCGACATCCGGCTCGAGACCCGGGTAACCGGCGTGACCGGCGCGGGTGTCTCGCTGAGCGACGGCTCGCTCTGGCCGTCGCAGACCCTGGTATGGACCGCCGGCGCCACGCCGAGCCCGCTGGTGGCCGCGCTGCCGTGCGACAAGGAGCGGGGGCGGCTGGTGGTCGATGAGTACCTGCGGGTGCCGGGCTACGACAATCTCTGGGCGCTCGGCGATTGCGCGGCCGTGCCGGATGCCGGCACCGGCCTGGCCTGTCCCCCGACGGCGCAGCACGCCCTCCGGCAGGGCCGCGTCCTGGCCGCCAATCTGGTGGCCACCCTGTCGGGGCGGCCGCTGCGCCCGTTCCGTTTCCGCACGCTGGGCCAGCTCGCGGCCATCGGGCGCCGGACCGGTGTGGCGAAAGTGATGGGGGTGATGCTGAGCGGATTCCCCGCCTGGTGGCTCTGGCGCACGATCTACCTCAGCAAGCTGCCCCGGTTCGAGAAGAAGGTCCGCGTGGCGCTGGACTGGACCCTGGACCTGCTGTTCTCCAAGGATCTGGTACAGTTCCTCACGCTCCGCTCGGGCGGAATCGGCGAGGAAACGGGACCCAGGCCGGTGCCGGTGGGATCGGCGGCCGCCCAGCGGGAACCGGCGGCGGCCGCCACCCGGCAGGTCGTGTCATGATGGATACGCTTCGCCGCCACTGGCCCGAGTACCTGATCGAGGCGTTCAACCTGGGCGCGTTCATGGTGTCCGCCGGAATGTTCACGGTGCTGCTGGAATATCCCGGTTCCTCGCTCCATCAGGCCCTGCCGGATCCGTTCGTCCGCCGGGTGCTGATGGGACTGGCCATGGGTCTCACCGCGGTCGCGCTGATCTATTCGCGCTGGGGCCGGCGATCCGGCGCGCACATGAACCCCGCCACGACGCTGGCGTTCTTCCGGCTGGGGAAGGTCGGCCGTCCGGATGCGGTATTCTATGTGGTGTCCCAGTTTGCCGGCGGGTTTGCCGGCATCGCGGCGGCGCGACTGCTGCTGGGCGGGCGGCTGGCGGACCCCGCGGTGCGCTATGTGGTGACCGTCCCCGGTCGGGCCGGCCCGGGGGTGGCATTCGGCGCCGAGTTCCTCATCTCGTTCCTGCTCATGAGCACGATTCTCTGGCTGGTGAGCCGGCCCCGGCTGGAGCGGGCAGCCGGCCTGGTGGCCGGGCTGCTGGTGGCGCTCTATATCGCGTTCGAGGCCCCATACTCGGGCATGAGCATGAATCCGGCCCGTACCTTCGGGCCCGCGTTGCTGGGGATGACCTGGACCTCGCTCTGGCTCTATTTCGTGGCTCCTCCGCTGGGGATGGTGGCCGCGGGGGAGCTGTTCCGGCGTACCCATCCGGGCGCCGACCACTGTGCCAAGCTGCGGCACGATCTGTCGATCCGGTGTCATTTCTGCGGGAAAGGTGGCACCGGAGCCGGCTGAACCCCGGCCGCGCCTCCGCCGTCCCGCCGTCCCGCCTTCCCGCCTTCCCGTCCTTCCGTCCTTCCGTCCTTTCCCCGGAACCATTCCCGGCCCCAGGTCGTTATAGCCCCGAACCCGAATCGGCGCGCCTCTTCGCGCGCGCCCCGACCGTATCTCCCTGGAAGGATGCCCATGTCGAAGCGTTCGCTGATTCTTGGCGTTGTCGTGATCGCCGGCGCCGCCGCCTGGTACGCGTTCCGGCCGGAACGCCTGTTCATCAACAAGACCGTGAGCGAGACCCTGCCCGCGGCGGCGGGCGCGTCCGCCGCCGCCACCCTGGCCCGGGGCGAGTTCCACTCCAATGCGCACGAGACCCGGGGGCAGGCCGCGGTGGTGCGCCTGGCCGACGGCAGCCGGGTGCTCCGGCTCACCGATTTCGAGACCTCCAACGGCCCGGATGTCCGGGTCTTCCTGGTGGCCGCTCCGGACGTGCAGGATGACGGCACCGTCAAGCAGGCGGGCTACGTGGAACTGGGGCCGCTGAAGGGCAACATCGGAGACCAGAACTACACCATCCCGGCCTCGGTGGACCTGGGGAGCTATCGCACCGTGACCATCTGGTGCAACCGCTTCAGTGTGAACTTCGGGAGCGCCCCGCTCCGGCCGGCCGGCCCCGAGACCCTGACGCAGGGGAGCTTCCATTCGAACGCGCATGAGACCCGGGGGCAGGCGGCGATCATCCGGTTGCCCGACGGGCGCCGCGTCCTCCGGCTCACCGACTTCGAGACTTCAAACGGCCCCGACGTCCGGGTCTACCTGGTGGCGGCGCCGGACGTGACCGACGATGCCACGGTGACCCGTGCCGGTTTCGTGGAGCTCGGCGCACTCAAGGGCAATATCGGCGATCAGAACTATGACGTGCCGGCGGATCTCGATTTGGCCACGTACCGCGCGGTCACGATCTGGTGTCACCGGTTCA
The DNA here is from genome assembly GCA_050183505.1 of Gemmatimonadales bacterium. Classification (GTDB taxonomy): domain Bacteria; phylum Gemmatimonadota; class Gemmatimonadetes; order Gemmatimonadales; family GWC2-71-9; genus JBFXBG01. The sequence goes on from JBFXBG010000013.1 coordinate 11,000, forward strand.
ACGTGAACTTCGGAAGCGCGCCACTCAATTAGTCAGGGCCGCTGGCGGCCGGTGTCCCGGATCGGCGGGATGCCGGCCCCGGTCCCACCAGGCGGGGGCAAGGAGAACGCATGTCGTCCAACCACTACGATGTCATCATCATCGGGTCCGGCGCCGGGGGCGGAACGCTGGCCTATCGCCTGGCGCCGACCGGCAAGCGGATCCTGCTTCTGGAGCGTGGCGACTACGTGCCCCGGGAGCGGGAGAACTGGAGTACCCGCGCGGTGAACGTCGAGGCGCGGTACAACACGCGGGAAGTGTGGCACGACCGGGACGGCAAGAAACTCCATCCCCACACCAATTACTACGTCGGGGGCAACACCAAGTTCTACGGTTCGGCCCTGTTCCGACTTCGGGAGCAGGACTTCGGCGAACTGGCCCATCACGGCGGGATCTCACCCGCCTGGCCGATCGGGTACCGGGACCTCGAGCCCTACTACACCCAGGCCGAGCATCTGTATCAGGTGCATGGGGAGCGGGGCGCGGATCCGACCGAGCCGCCGTCGAGTGCTCCGTACCTGTATCCCGCGGTGACGCATGAGCCCCGGATCCAGAAGCTGCATGACGACCTGGCCCGGCTGGGGCATCAGCCGTTCCACGTCCCGCTGGGGGTGATGCTGGACGAGAAGAACCGGCGCGGCAGCCGGTGCATTCGCTGCGCGACCTGCGACGGGCATCCCTGCCTGGTCAACGCCAAGTCGGACGCCCAGGTCGTGTGCGTGGATCCGGCTCTGGAGCATCCCAACGTCACGCTGCTGACGGGCGCCAGGGTGACCCGGCTCGAAACCAGTGCTTCCGGCCGGGAAGTAACCCGGGTGCTGGTGGAGCGGAACGGGGAGCCCGAGAGTTACAGCGCGAACATCGTGGTCGCCTCCTGCGGCGCGATCAACTCCGCCGCCCTGCTGCTGCGTTCCGCCAACGACCGGCATCCCAACGGCCTGGCCAACGGGTCGGGGGTGGTGGGCCGGCATTACATGGGGCACATCAACTCGGTGATGCTGGCCATCTCACGGGATCCCAATCCGACCGTGTTCCAGAAGACCCTGGCCCTGAACGATTTCTATTTCCGCGGGCCGGACTGGGAGTACCCCATGGGGCATATCTCGTTCGTCGGCAAAATGGACGCGGATACCCTCTCGGCCGGGGCGCCGGCGGTCGTCCCGGGCATGACCCTGGAAATCATGGCGCGGCACTCGCTCGATTTCTGGCTTACCTCGGAAGACCTGCCGGATCCGGAGAACCGGGTGACGCTCGACCGGGACGGCGGCATCGTGCTGTCATACCGGCCGAACAACCCGGAGGGACACAAGCGGCTGCAGGCGAAGCTCAAGAGCATTCTCAAGCAGATCGACGGGATGGATCACTTCATTCCGGCGCAGTTCTTCGTGGGACAGCGGATCCCGCTCGCCGGCGTGGCGCACCAGAACGGGACGGTCCGGTTCGGCCAGGATCCGACGTCTTCCGCGCTGGGCCCCGACTGCCGGGCCCATGAGGTCGACAACCTCTACGTGGTGGACGCGAGTTTCTTCCCCTCCAGCGGCGCGGTGAACCCCGCGCTCACCATCATGGCCAACGCGCTGCGGGTCGGCGACCTCATCCGGGAGCGGCTGTCATGAGGCCGACCGGCAGGCGGGCAGGCGGACCGGCGGGTGGGTGGGCGGTGGGGTGGCTGGTCGCGCTCCTCCTCTCGCTCCTGGTACCCGGGTATCTGCCGGGGCAGGCGGTGCCCGCGAGGGCGGACCTGGCCGTCCAGGCCCCTCTGGCCACGGCAGTCGGGCAGATCGGGCTGACGGTCTCGGACATGGACCGCTCGGTGGCGTTCTATACCCGGGTCCTGCACTTCCGCATGGTTGCGGATACCGAGGTGGCCGGCGGCGACTATGAACGACTGCAGGGGCTCTTCGGACTGCGGATGCGGGTGACCCGCCTGCGGCTCGGCGGCGAGGAACTGGAGCTGACCGAGTACCTGGCCCCGCGCGGCCGGCCGGCGCCGGTGGATGCGCGGAGCAACGACGGCTGGTTCCAGCACGTGGCGATCATCGTCCGGGATATGGACCGGGCCTATCGCTGGCTGCGGCAGAACCGGGTGGAGCACGCCTCCAGCGGGCCACAGCGGCTGCCCGACTGGAACCCCAATGCCGGGGGCATCGAGGCCTTCTATTTCCGGGACCCCGACGGGCATCCGCTCGAAATCCTGGCGTTTCCGGCGGGGAAGGGTGATCCCAGATGGCATCGGGCCACCGACTCCCTGTTCCTGGGCATCGACCACACGGCCATCGTCGTCCGCGATACCGAGGCGAGCCTGGCGTTCTACCGGGACGTGCTCGGTCTCCGGGTAGCGGGGGAGAGCGAAAACTACGGGACCGAGCAGGAACATCTGAACAACGTGTTCGGTGCCCGGCTGCGGATCACCGGCCTTCGTGCCGCGCGGGGCCCGGGGATCGAGTTCCTGGAATACCTCGCGCCGCGGGATGGCCGGCCGATGCCGCCGGACGAACGCGCCAGCGATCTGATCCACTGGCAGACGGGGATGGCGGTTCGGGACATGGGTGAGGCGTGGCGTGCGCTCCGGGCGGCCCGGGCACGCTTCGTCTCTCCCGGGCCGGTGATGGTGGCGGGGGAACTGGGGTTTCGTACCGGGCTCCTGGTGCGGGATCCTGACGGCCATGTAGTACGACTGACGCAGTAGGCTGGCGGGGTCCGGCGTGTCGAACATCCAAACACGAATCGAGTGAGGACGCATGGCCATCACGCTTCGAGTTGCCGGCCCGGAGGACCGCAGTCGACTGCTGAGCCTGGCGGGCCAGGCCGGTGAAGCGGAACCGTGGTGTCCCCAGGCGATCCGCCAGGTGGCGCGCTACGGCGGGGACCACCGGCTCTGGGTCATCAGTTCCGGCGACAGGCTGGCAGGCTTCGTGGTTTTGCGCCTCGAGGCGGCCGGCCGGCTGGGCGCCCGGGTGCACCGGCTGGAGGACGCCTACCTGGCGCCGGAATTCCGGGGCCGGGGCATGATGGCGCGCGTGATCCGGTTCCTGCGGGAACTGGGACGGGCGCCGGGTCAGTACGAGCTGATTCTGGGTGAGGAATGGGGGGCGGTTCTTCGTTCCGAAGTCTATCACCGCGGCCGGCCCACCGGGCCCGTCGCTCACCAAGGAAGGGCAGCATGAGCGCAACACTCAATTCGCCGGCGCGTGCCGGGAAAGCCTCGGGCGGCCACTCGTCCGAAATGATGAAAGCTGTCGCGGTCCGGCCCGGGGTCGCCGGCAGCGTCTATCTGGCCAGCCTGCCCAAACCCTCGGTGGACGAGATTCCCGGGGGGCGGGGTGTGCTGGTGAAGGTGCTCAAGGTCGGGGTCGACGGGACCGACAAGGAAATCAACGCGGCGGAATACGGCGCCGCCCCCGAGGGGTACGACTTCCTGGTCCTGGGGCATGAGAGTTTCGGCCGGGTCGAGTCGGTGGGACCCAACGTGACCGAGTTCCAGCCGGGCGATTATGTCGTCGCCACGGTCCGCCGTCCGGGCATGAGCATCTATGACCGGATCGGGACCTACGACATGACCACCGACGATGTCTACTTCGAGCGGGGGATCAACCTGCGCCACGGATTCCTCACCGAGTATTATGTCGAGGATCCGGAGTATCTGGTGAAGATCCCGGCCGGACTCAAGGACGTGGCCGTGCTGCTGGAGCCCACCACCGTGGTGGAGAAGGGTCTCGCCCAGGCCTGGGAGATCCAGCGCCGGCTCCGCGTCTGGCGGCCGCGCCGCGCGGCGGTCATGGGCGCCGGCACCATCGGCCTGCTCGCCACGCTGGCGCTCCGGCTCCGGGGGCTCAAGGTGACGACCTTCGGGCTGAACCAGAAGCCCTACCGGAACGCGGACTTCATCGAGGCCCTCGGCGCGGACTACGTCTCGGTCGAGAATCTCCCGCTGCTGGAGGCGGTGCCGGAGCACGGGCCGTTCGACATCATCTTCGAAGCCACCGGATACTCACCCGTCGTATTCGACGCCATGCAGGCGCTGGGCAAGAACGGGGTGCTGGTGCTTTCCAGCGTCACCGGGGGAGACCGCCGGATCGAGATTCCGTCCGACCGGATCAACCTGGAGTTCGTGCTGGGGAACAAGGTGATGGTCGGGACGGTGAACGCGAACCGGGAATATTTCGAGATCGGCGTGCGCGATATGGCCCAGGCCGAAGCCGAGTACGCCGGCTGGCTGGGACAGCTGCTGACGCACCCGGTCCGGGGCCTGGAGAACTACCAGACCCTGTTCCACACCCTGACGATGGCCAAAGACGCGATCAAGGTGTACTGCGAGGTCGCGGAGTAGGGCCTAGAACCCGATCTCGACGCCCAGCCGGAGCCGCCGGGGCGGTCCGAGGAAGCTGGCGGGCTGGTTGGTGGCCTCGAATGCGGCGCGGGAGGCACGCTCCTGTTCGACCAGGGAGAAGACGTGGTCCCCGTTCCCGTAGCGTTCCTCCGCCCGGATCAGGTAGACGCAATTGGGTGCCGCCGCCTGAAACTGGGGGTTGAGCCAGTTCACGCAGGCCCCCGTTCCGGCCCCCCCGAACGACAGGTCCACATCGCCGCTGGGGTAGTTGTACACGCCATTGTACTGCGCTTCGGTGGCGAGGCCGGCGCTGTCCTGGGCCCACCTCGCCTGGAGGGCGGCGGGGTTGGTGGTTCCCTTGCTCGAGCTGAATACCGCGAGCGTATTCTCGAAGTTCAGCAGGTTCCGCGCGTCGAGGTACGCGGTGACCCGCCGGCCCGCCAGCTGGAGCGTCTTGGTGAGCTTGAGATCGAGCTGCTGGTAGGTCGGCAGGCGGTCGCCGCCGATTACCGTCTGGATCAGGGCAGGACAGGGATCGCTGCTGCGGGCCAGGATGTTTCCCGACGCGGCGGCACAGCCATCGTACGCGGTCCCGCTGGCGAACCGGAACACCGCGGCCAGGCCGACGTCACTCAGGATGGCGCCGAGGGGTGTCCCCGCCTTCCAGCCGTGCGGGACATCCAGCAGGGCCCCGCCGGCGAAGGTGTGGGGCCGCTGCTCCGCCAGCGACGTCCCGTTCTCTCCATTGGCGTCCTGGAAGCTGTAGCCCGCGAACCCCTGCAGCCAGGAACCGGCGGCGACATCAACCCGCAGGTCGAACCCGCGGACCGAGCCGACGTTCTGATTGGTCACCAGGTTGACCGGGACGGGCGACCCCAGGGCCGCCGGATCGCGGAGACTGGTGGACCGGATGGCCGGAAGCTGGCGCAGGTCCTTGTAATACAGGGAGAGGTCGAGTCCGAAATAGCGCCCCAGCATGCGGTGCCCGCCGAGTTCGTACAGGGCCGTCTTCTGGAAGCCGAGGTTCGTGCCCCAGACGTCGTTGGGGCTGGTGATGCGCAGGTCCTTGTTCACGCCGGCGAGCGACAGCGCGAAGTTGGGGACCTGGGCAAGGAGCCGGTAGCCGGCGCGGAACCTGGTGCGGGCGTCGGCCTCGAAGCCGAGGCTCAACGCCGGGCTTATCACCGTATGGCCCTCGTCCTTCACGAACATCGTCAGCGGCTTGCCGTTGAAGGTGGTGCCGGCAGCCCCGTAGCTCGACGGGCTCGGGAAGTAGTGATACCGGTCGAACGTCGGACTGGTGGCCACGGTGTCCAGTACCCAGGGCCGGGAGGCCCCGGTGCTGAAATGGTCGATCCTGAGCCCGCCCTCGAGCGTGAAATCGCCTTCACGCCACTGGTCCCGCGCGAACACCGCGGAACGCACGGGCGATTCGATGAACACGTCGGAGAACGCCTGCGAGGTCAGCTCGTGGGTGTAACTGGCAATGGAATAGTCGACGTATTCCACGCCCAGGGCCGCCGTGTGGTGACGATTCAGCCGCCATTGGGCCTGCCCCGTGGCGACCACCCGGTCTTCCCGATGCAGGTTGATCCTCCCACCGGGCCCGCCCGATTCGATGAACCCGAACAGACCATAGGGCCCGTCCCGCCACCGGTCGATGAGGGCGTAGGGGGCGGTGTTCTCCAGGTTGTAGGGGGAACGCCGGCTGCCGGGTCTGTTCTCGCGGTAGTTCGTCACCAGCTCTTCGTCGATGGGGAAGGTGGTGAAGTCGAACCGGAAGTCGAGCGGGGCGATCAGATATCCGCCGAACTTGTCCCGCGAATCGAGCTCGCTCTGCAGGGTCAGCGGGCCGGACAGCGCCCGGTCGGTCTGCCACGAAAGATGGAAATCCGTGGTCAGGGGCGTCTCGGGGCGGCCCCAGGCCCGCGACCAGCTCACCGCCACGAGCCGGCTCCAGTTCCGTTGCGCCCGGAGGTTGGCAGGGTCGTAGAGGCTGCGGTAGTCGAAGAGGCGTTCCTGGTCCTGACTGGCTGCCCCGAGGACCGACAGCCGGTTGCGCGGGTCGATCGCAAAGTCCATCCGGCCCAGCAGCTGCCAGGTGGAGGAGGTCGTGCGGGGAATGCGGATGCCGCGGCACTCGAGTCCGTAGTTGCCGGCGATGCCCGGGTTGGCCGATCCGGCAAAGTCGCTGCACTCACCGCGGGAAACCGCGTACTGGAAAATGTCGACGAACGTCGTGTCCGAGTTGGGATCGAACGGTGTCGACGGGACGGCAACAGTGGTATCCAGTCCCGCGACAATGAACAGCGGTGCCTGCTCGGCGCCGAAGCCGCTCTCGGCTGACTTGTGACCTTCCAGCACGGCGGCGGTGAACAGACTGATCTTGGTGGTGAGGGCGCCGCCCACCGCCGCCTGCAGCCGATTGAACCCGGTACTGTGATTGAGTCCGAACGGCTCATCCGCTTCGTACGATCCGGCGGCGATCCAGTCCGGACTGCCGGTCCGGCTCAGCAGATTGACGAACCCGGACGACGCGTTGCCCTGCATCACCGAGGCGGGCCCCGTGGTCGCGGACAGCTCGCCCAGCGCATTGGTGCCCAGCCCGAGCTGGCCGGACGGGGGGGTGATCAGGGTTGAAACATGCAGCGACTGATATCCCGGGGACACCGGGATGCCGTCGAGGTAACGCATCGTTCCCCATGGCTGCCCGCCCCGCAGCGAGATGCCCTCCCGGGAATCGGAGGTGACGCCGGGAAGCAGCAGGAGGGCGCCTTCCACCCGGTCCAACGGGAGCCGGTCCAGCCAGGCGCCCGGCAGGGCCTGGCGCGTCCGGACGGGCGCGGGCATCGGGGTCTCGTAGGGATCCGGGGGCGTACGGCCGACTCCGGCCGGATTCCCGAGCGCATCGAGCGAAAAATCCTGATTGCGGATCTCCCCGGCCCGGACCGCCAGCCGGGCCAGCCGGGCGCTGTGCCCGTCGGCGTACGCCCGCAGCGTCGCCTCTCCAGGCGGGACGAAATCGATGGCGTAGTATCCGTTGGAATCGCTGGCCGCCCAGCGTGCCGTCCCTTGAAGCACGACCCGGGCCTCCGCGATGGGAACGCCCATGGGGTCATGCACCCGGCCCTCGATCCTGGCATAAGGGGCCTGGCCGGACGCGGAGGCCAGCGGGCTCGCCGCCAGCAGCAATGAGGCGGCAAACGCGGCAATGCGGACGCGGAGGGTCACTCCCGGCTCCTGCTCATGAATGGTTGCCTGTGTCAGACCTGTCGTAGTCAATCACGCCCTGACTGGCGCCGCAAGCTTGGGAGGAGCACGGCCGGCCGGCCGTGCCACCCTATCAGACGGCTGTCGCCGGGAGGCTTGCACCCGGGGGGCAGCAGCCTGCCTCCCGGTTCCATTCCGTAACGGACGTCTTGTTTCACGGCGTTCCGACGTCAATGATTGGCAGAGGCCCCGGCAGGGGCCTTCTCCCCCCACTCCCGACCAGGCGGCACGCGATGAACTCCAGGCCCCTTCTGCTGACCGCGCTGTCCATTACCGGGCTGGTCCTCGCCGCCTGCGGCGATGGTACCGGCCCGGGCCAGGCGGAGCCCGAGTTCAAGACGGTGGTCGCGGGAGACGATCACGCCTGCCTGATCGGGCCGGATGCGCGGGCCCATTGCTGGGGCCTGAACGTTCTGGGCCAGCTGGGAGACGGAGACAGCGCGGATCGGCTGATCCCGACACCGGTCTCCGGCCACCATCGGTTCCGGGAGCTGACGGCCGGGAGTGCCCACACCTGTGGTCTCACCGAGGACGGCACGGCCTGGTGCTGGGGGTCCAACGCGCTGGGGGCTCTGGGAGACGGCTCCCCCTCGACCCGCTCGCAGGTGCCGGTGCTGGTCGCGACCTCGCTGCGTTTCCAGACGCTGGCGGCCGGGACGGGGTACACCTGCGGCGTTGCCATGGACGGGTCGGGCTGGTGCTGGGGCAGCGGCGGGAACGGCGAACTGGGCAACGGGGACACCGCCGACTACCGGGTGCCGTCCGCCGTCGCGGGCGGCCTGAGATTCAAGGCGATCACGACCGGGCTGTTCCACACCTGCGCGCTCACGACCGGCGGGCAGGCGTACTGCTGGGGCGACAATCAATACGGGAAGATGGGAACCGGGAACCTGCAGAACAGCCTGGTTCCGCAGCCGGTCTCGGGGAATCTCGTCTTCAAGGCCATCGATGCCGGTGATTTTCATACCTGCGCCCTGGCCGGGGACGGGCAGGCGTACTGCTGGGGCTCCAACGTCTCCTTCGAGCTCGGCATCGGTTCCGACCTGACCACGTTCACGACCGAGCCGACGCCGGTCGCGGGGCATCTGGTATTCAACGCCTTCTCGGTGGGCAGTTCTCACGCCTGCGGGGTCACGCCGCGGGGCGACATGTACTGCTGGGGCGCCAGTACATACGGCAAGCTGGGCCGGGGCTCGGAGACGGCAACGCTCTCCCCGGTGCTGGTGAGCGGGGGACACGACTTCATCGCCGCGGCAGCCGGCTTCAACCACACCTGTGGGGTGACCCGGGGCGAAGGCGCGTTCTGCTGGGGATGGAACCGGCTGGGACAACTGGGTACCGGCAACCGCAGCGGGAGCCAGGTGCCGGTGCGGGTCGCCGACCTGGACATCGTGCCGCCGGTCCCCTAGGAACCCCGGCGCGGGGGCGAGTCCCGGACGGCGAAGTCGAACACATCCGGGCGGCTGTAGTGACCGCTGACATCGAGGGTCAGGGCCCCCTGGGCGATGAGTCCGGCATCACAATCGGCCACCAGGATCGTCTCTTCGTCATGGCTCGGGCCGGCCAGCACGGCTCCATCGGGCCCGATGATGGCACTGCCGCCCCGCAGCAGCAGCGCACCGGCCGGGTCGGTCGGGGGCAGTTCTTCCGGCAGGTCGTCGGTGCGCATCAGTCCCCCCACCGCAATCACGAAGCAGCGGCCTTCGAAGGCATAATGCCGCGAGGCCACCAGGTTCATCTGCTTCACGGCGGGCCAGGCGGCGACATGAATGTCCTCGCCCGCGTCGTGCAGCACCTGGCGGGCCAGGGGCATCCAGTGTTCCCAGCAGATCAGTCCTCCGACCCGCCAGCCCTCCGCGTCGGCCGTCCGCAGGCCCGCGCCGTCACCCAGGCCCCACACCATTCGCTCCGAATAGGTCGGCATGAGTTTGCGGTGGTGATTCAGCAGCGTTCCCTCGGCGCCGAAGGTGAGCAGCGTGTTGTAGAGTGTCCGGCCCGCCCGTTCGTGGATGCCGATGACAAGAGTCAGCCGGTGCGCGGCGGCGATGCGGCTCAGCGCCGCCGCCGCGGGACCGGGGACCTCGATCGCATTCTCCACCAACCGGGCATGAACCATCCGCACGCCGGGATGATCCCACAGCGCCGCTCCGGGGGAGAAATCCAGCCAGGCGGGATACCCCGGGAGAAAGGTTTCCGGGAAGGCCACCACCCGGGCGCCATCCGCCGCCGCCCGTTCCACCCGTTGCTCGACCAGGGCCAGGCCGGCCTCGAGGTCCAGCAGTGCCGGCGCGGCCTGAACCGCGGCGACGCGGAGGACTCCCCGGCCGGTCACGCTCAGACCGCCAGCGCGGAGAGACTGTACATCGCCCGCCAGGCCCGGAAGAGCTCGCCGTAGTCATGATGCCGCCAGCTCACGGTCCGGCCATCCTCCCGGACCGCGCCGGGGACCAGTTCGGCCAGGTCGGCGTGGGCCGTGAGCGTGAAGACGACCTCCAGCGTGTAGGGTCCGGTCAGGCGGAACGCCGGCGCCGGTTCCCGAAGGGCCTCGGTCGTGGCGGTCCGGATGCGCCGGCACGCCACGGCGGGAGCCAGGCAGCGGGCCGCGTGCCGGCCGACGGCCTGCTTGACGGCCACGGTGCGGACGGCACCGCCGAAGAGCTCGTTCGCTTCATCGACCAGCGCCTGATCGCCGGTGGCGAGGACGACCGGCACCCCCCGGAATCCGGCATAGGCGGCGTTGAGCCCCAGCTCGCCCAGCGCGCGGCCGTTGATCCGGGCCTCCTGAACCCGGTCGGTGTAGGTGTGGTCGAGGATCGCGAGGCGGGTTCCGGCACGGGCGTGGTAGCCGATGAACAGGGCGGCGTCGAAGCCGGCGTCGATCCCCTCCATCATGGACCAGGGCTTGGGATCGCCGCTCACCAGTACGGCGGATTCGTGCAGCTCTTCCGTCAGAAGGTTCCGCATGTACCAGTGACTGTCGTTCACCCAGATGGTCTTGGCCCCGGCCTCGAGGGCTCCCTCGACGGCGGCGTTGGCCTCGCCGGTCATGAGTCGCCGGCCCCGCGCGTACTCGGCGGCGCACCGGGGATCGACCGGATTGGTCTGATCCTCGTGGACGATCCCGGCCACGCCTTCCATGTCTATGGAGATGTACACGCGCATGCGAACAGTCCCTGGATGCGCCGGCCGGCTACACCAGTTCTCCGGTCAGCACCGTGACGGCCTGCCCGCCGAGGATCACCCGGTCGTCGGCCACCCGGACCCGGACCACGCCGCCCCGGGGCGAGGCCTGGTAGGCGATCATCTCATCCTTGCCCAGGCGAGTCGACCAGAAAACGCCCAGACAGCAGTGGGCCGATCCGGTGACAGGATCCTCCGGGATGCCGGCCGCGGGGCTGAAGAACCGGGAGACGAAATCGTATCCTCCCGTCTGGGCCGCGCTGGTGACGATGAACCCGCGTGCCGGAATTGCCTCCAGCAGCCGGATATCGGGCTGGAGCTGGCGGACCACCTCCTCGCTCTCCACCTCGATCAGATAATCGAACCGGTTCTTCCCCACGTACTGCATCGCGACGCCAAGGGCTTCGGTCAGCTCCAGGGGAGCAACGCAGTATTCCTCGGGCTCGGCGGGGAAGTCCATTTCGATCCAGTCGCCCCGGCGGGTGGCCGTCAGCAGGCCGCTCCGGGTATAGAACCGGGCCGGTGCGCCGGCCTCGAGCCGGCCCGACTCCCACAGGACGTGAGCCGAGGCGAGCGTGGCATGCCCGCAGAGGTCCACCTCCATGCGGGGGGTAAACCAGCGCAGCCGATAGCCGTCCTTCTCCGCCAGCAGAAACGCAGTCTCGGAGAGATTCAGCTCGGTCGCCACCGCCTGCATCCAGCACTCTTCCGCCGGTTCCGGCAGCACGATGACGGCTGCCGGGTTGCCGGCGTAGGGACGGTTCGTGAAGGCATCGGCCTGGACCACTGTATGCGGCATGTGGAGAGAGAAGTAAGAAGTGAGAAGTAAGAAGTGAGAAGCAAGAAGTGAGACGGGCGAAGGCGAAGGGCGAGGGTGGTGGCGGGTGGCGCGCTACTCCACGATCGCCTCGGCCTCGATCTCGACCAGCATCTCCGGTGCGATGAGCCGCCGGACTTCGACCATGCTGGTGGCCGGCCGGATGCTGCCGAACACCTCGCCATGGACCCGCCCGATTTCCTCCCAGCGGGAGATATCGGTCACATAGATCCGGGTGCGGACCACGTCCGCCATCGTGGCCCCGGCTTGTCGCAGGGCGGCCTCGATGTTCCGAAGGGTCTGCCGCGTCTGCGCGCCCGCGTCCCCGACTCCGACGACCGTGCCGTCGGGACCGGTGGCGGTGGTGCCGGACACGTGGATCATGGGTCCGACCCGGACGGCCCGGGAATAGCCGACCAGGGGTTCCCACGGCGTGCCGCTGGCAATATTCCGGCGTGATGCTGTCATCAGTATACCCGTCCTCCCAGGGGAACCTCGCGTTCGGGCCCGAGCAGGACGACCCGATTGTCGGCGTCCGGCAGGCCGAGGACCAGGACCTGCGACACAAAGCCGGCGATGTTTCGTTCTCCCAGGTTCATCGCCGCGATCACCTGCCGGCCCACCAGAGCGTCGGGCAGGTAGAGTTCGGTCAGCTGTGCGCTGGAATTCAGGATCCCCAGTGGGCCGAAGTCGATCGTCAACTGGTAGGCCGGCTTGCGGGCCCGGGGATGACGTTCCGCGCTGACCACCCGGCCGACACGGAGATCAAGAGTCTGAAAGGCGGCGGGACCGTCCATGGGCCGTATCAGAGGGGTGGAGCAGCGGGCCCGGAGGGGCCTCGATCCGACGTAAGGCCGGTTAAGCTAACCCGGACATGGGACCGGAGCCAGAGGAAGGGGCCTGGGGTGCCGGGTCGGCGGGAACGGTTCAGGCAGGCGTGCCGGAATCCGGATCGGGGCCGGGTTCGGTCAGATCCCGGACAATCCGCTCGGCAATCTCGCGGCGGACAACGGCGCGGTCATAGAAGCCGCCGGCCAGACGGCGGCGCAGCTTGTGCAGCCGTGGCGCGGGAAGGCCGGAAGGGCCTGGCTCCGGTGCGTCGGGATCCGTGGGAGGCTGGCTCATGGGACGCGCGTTGTCCTTGCGGGTCGGGAAACCGGTCACCCTCAATCATCGGACGGCCGCAGGGAGAACTTGAGCCGGCCTTCTCGCAGGGCCGCCGTGGACGCAGTATTATCGCATCCCCCTGCCTGGAGCGATGTGCCATGACCCGAACGATCGTCTCCGTCTGTCTGGCCCTTGGACTGCTTTTCCCTGGAGCGGCGCGGGCCCAGGAGGCTCTCCCCGCGGCGCTCTCCGACGTGGGGACGGAGGAGGCCCTGATCGGGGCGCTCTACGACGTGATCTCCGGGCCGCCCGGCCCCCGGAACTGGGACCGGTTCCGTTCGCTGTTTGCTCCCGGCGCCCGGCTCATTCCGATCGGTGGAGATTCCGCCTCGGGCTATCGCGCCATCGTCATGACACCCGACGAATACGCGACGCGGGCGGCGGGATACTTCGACACCACCGGGTTCTACGAGCGTGAAGCCAGTCACGTCCGGGAGGAGTTCGGTCAGCTGGTCCACCGCTTCAGCACGTACGAGTCCCGGCACGACCGGGACCAGGTGCCCTTCGCCCGGGGAATCAACAGCATCCAGCTGTTGAATGACGGCCGCCGCTGGTGGGTCGTCAGCATCATGTGGCAGGCGGAAGGCCGCGGGCGCTCGCTCCCGTCCCGCTACCTGCCCCGGTAACGGGACGGTGGCTGAGCGGCCGGGCCGTCCCCCGTCGTCATCTTAGCCACTGACCAGAATCTGGCGGCCGTTCCGTCCGGGAGACGACTCCCTCTCCAACGGCCGCCAATCGACTAACCTCTTACTCCAAAGTGGCTTGCCTCACGGCCCCGGGGTGACCCGCAGGGCCGTTTTTCTGGTACGGTGGTTGCCCCTCTCCCTCAGGCGCCGATCGGCTTCCGGGAATCTCCCGGTCCGCAGGGGCGCGCAGGATCACGAAGAGCGAGGTGGGCCGATGACCGTTACCCGGCTGGAAAGCACCCCCCGCGCCGCTGACGACGTCGCGGAGCTGTGGCGCCGCTATCGAAACGCGCGGGATCAGGCGGCGCGGGCCTCGCTGGTGAATCGCTACCTGGGACTGGTGCATGCGGTGACCCGTCAGATCGCCGGTCGGATCGGTGGGGCGGTCGATGCGGATGATCTTCTCGGCCCCGGCATGGTTGGACTGCTCCAGGCGCTGGACTCCTTCGATCCCGCCCGCGGGGTGGCGTTCAGCACGTTCGCCCTCCGGCGGGTGCATGGTGAGGTCATCGATGAACTCCGTCGCCGCGACTGGGCTCCACGGTCGGTGCGGGCCCGGGCCCGCCGGCTGCAACTGGCCGCTCGCGCGCTGGAGGCACGGCTCGGCCGCCGCCCCTCCGAGGCCGAGATGGCAACCGCGCTGGATATCGACCTGCCGACCTACTGGGCCTGGCGGAACCGGGTGCACGACGCGGCGGTCGTCTCGCTCCAGAGCGCTTCCCTGGAAGAGGAGCGGGCCTCACCTGCGGTAAATCACCCCCTGGCCCGGGAAGAGAATTCCCTCGACCGGGTGACCGAGGATGAAACCCGGGACCGGATCCAGGCGGCGCTGGCCATGCTCCCGGTGAAGCAGCGCCAGGTCGTGAGTCTGTACTATTTCGAGGAGCTGACCCTGCGTGAAATCGGTGAGGTCATGGGCATCACGGAGTCCCGCGTCTGCCAGATCCGGTCAGCGGCCGTCTCCGCGCTTCGCGGGCTCATGAATCGCTGAAGGCCGGATCGGCCCGTCGGTCCATCACCACCGGGCAGCGTCCGGTCCACGGCCCCGCCCCGGGAAAACCTCCCGGTCGGGGCCGTCTCACGTCCTGGTCGGTGGATCTGCCGGGTATTCGAGGGCCCGATGCGGCAAGGGCCGGGGAACGCCCCGGCCCTCTGGTGCTACTCGTAGTCGCGGTGACGGCGACCGAAGCGATCCCGGTCGATCCGGAAGTCCTCCTCCAGGATCGGCGGGCTCTCCCGGGCCCGTTCCGGGTGAACCTGACTGAGGCTCGGCCGGGGCCGGCGCACCTCGGGGGTGGCCGGTTCGGGGACGGCCCGGTCAGTGTGGATCATAGGGGACCTCCAGGGGAAAGCGGCAGAAGAAAGCTGGCCCCGAACGCGGCCAGCCTCAGTGACGCCCGTCACCGGAGGGGTCAGGCCGGGGGCGGCCGGTCGGGAGGGAACTCGGCGTAGTGGCAGGCCACGGCGGTGCGATCCACCGGGCGCAGGGCCGGGGGCTCGGTCTCGCAGCGCTGATCCCGGCGCCAGTGGTAGCACCGGGTGTGGAACCGGCACCCGGAAGGAGGATCGGCCGGGCTCGGGAGGTCACCGGAGAGAATGATCCGCTGCCGCTGCAGGTTCGGATCCGGCTCGGGAACGGCGGACAGCAGGGCCCGGGTGTAGGGATGCGCCGGCGCGGAGAGCAGGGCCTCGGTGGGCCCGACCTCCACCAGCTTCCCCAGGTACATCACGGCGACCCGGTGGGCGATCTGGCGGACGACCGCCAGATCGTGGGCGATGAACAGATAGGACAGCCCGCGGCGGGCCTGCAGATCCGCCAGAAGATTCAGGACCTGGGCCTGAACCGATACGTCCAGGGCGGAGACCGGTTCGTCACAGACGATGAACGAGGGCTCTACCGCGAGCGCGCGGGCAATGCCGATGCGCTGCCGCTGGCCCCCGGAGAATTCGTGGGGGTAGCGCGAGGCGTACGATGGATCCAGGCCCACTTCCTCCAGCAGCGCGGCCACCCGGGCGGGAATCTCCCGGGCCGGGGCCAGCCGGTGGATCCGGATGCCCTCGGCGATCGCGTTTCCGATGCTCATCCGGGGGTTGAGCGAGCTGTAGGGATCCTGGAAGATGATCTGCATCTGGCGCCGCCGGCGCCGCAGCGCTTCACGGCCCAGCCGGAGCAGGTCATCTCCCTCGAAGTGGATCTGCCCGGCGCTGGGCTCGGTGAGGCGGAGGATCGCGCGCCCGACGGTCGACTTGCCGCAGCCCGATTCTCCCACCAGCGCCAGGGTCTCGCCCCGGCCCACCTCGAACGAGACGCCGTCCACGGCCCGGACGGCAGCGGTCTTCTGCAGCAGGCCGGATCCCTCGTAGTGCTTGACCAGATCCTGAACCGCCAGGAGCGGCTGTTCCCGGGGGGAGGCGGCGGCCGCGGTCATCGGGACTCTCTTTCCGCCAGCCAGCAGCGCATCCAGTGACCCGGCGCGACGTCCAGCGGCGGCGGATCGTCGGTACAGCGCGCGAAGGCCTGCGGGCAGCGGGGCCGGAAGCGGCATCCGTCGGGCCAGGCGTCCGGTGTCGGAACGCTGCCTCCGATGGGGGAGAGCCGGTGGAGCGCCCCGCCCAGCCGCGGCACCGAGGCGAGCAGCCCCCGGGTATACGGATGCGAGGGCCGTTCGAACAGGCTGGCGGTCGGGGCCTGTTCCACGATGCGTCCGGCGTACATCACCGCGACCCGATCGGCCCGGCCGGCGACGATGCCCAGGTCATGCGTAATGAGCAGCACGGCGAGGCCCCTGGTCTCCCGCAGGCGGTCGAGGATTTCGAGAATCTGGGCCTGGACGGTCACGTCCAGGGCGGTCGTCGGCTCGTCCGCGATGAGGACATCCGGTTCACAGGCGAGCGCGATGGCAATCATGATTCGCTGGCGCATGCCGCCGCTCAGCTGGTGCGGGTACTCCCGCGCCCGCCGTTCCGGGTCGGGAATGCCGACCTCCCGGAGCAGCGAGACGGCGCGGTCGGCCGCCTCCCGGCGGGACACCGGAAAGTGGGCCCGGATCCCCTCGGCCACCTGATGGCCAACCCGGAAGACCGGGTTCAGACTGGTCATCGGATCCTGGAAGATCATTCCGATGCGCCGCCCGCGCACGCCGCGCAGGGCTTCATCGTCGAGCCGCAGGATGTCGAGGTCTTCCAGCCGGATCACGCTGCCGGATTCGATCCGGCCGGGAGCCGGGACCAGCCGCAGCAGGGCGAGTGAGGTGAGGCTCTTGCCGCAGCCCGACTCTCCGACCAGCGCGAGGGTCTTTCCCCGCTCCAGTTCGAAGGACACGCCGTCGACCGGCCGGGCCGGTTGGGCGGCGGTCGGGAAGGTGACGCGGAGATCGCGGACCTCGAGCAGTGCGCTCATGCGTTGCGGGGGTCGATGGCGTCGCGCAGAGCGTCGCCCACGAGATTGACGGCCAGGACCGTGACAATGATGGCCAGGCCGGGGAAGATGCTGATCCAGGGTGCCGCGATCATGCTGTCGCGTGCGTCGTGGATCATGCCGCCCCAGGACGGCCGCGGCGGCTGAATGCCCAGTCCCAGAAACGACAGGCCGGCCTCGAGCAGGATGACGTCGCCGACGGCCAGGGTCGCGGCCACCAGGAGGGGGCCCGCCGTGTTCGGGAGCAGGTGTCGGAAGATAACGCGCGCCGGTCCCGCTCCCATGGCCTCAGCCGCCTGGACGTACGACTCCTGCTTCAGCCGGAGCACCTCGCCCCTGACCAGCCGGCTGGTGCCGAGCCAGCCGGTGGCGCCCAGCACGAGAATCAGCAGCCAGAGTGGAATGGGAGTAATGATGGCCAGCAGCAGCAGCAGGACGAAGAGCCGCGGAATCGCGAGCGCCCCGTCGACAAACCGCATCAGGAGCGCGTCCAGCCAGCCGCCGGCGTACCCCGCCACCAGGCCGACCAGCGCGCCCAGCGTCATGGAGAGGCCGACCGCCAGCGCGGCCACCGCGAGTGAGACCCGGGCTCCCCAGACCACCCGGGCCAGCACATCCCGGCTCAACTGATCGGTGCCGAGCGGGTGGGCCAGACTGGGGGCCTCGGCGCCGCACAGCAGACAGGGCTGGCGCGCGGGATCGGGCAGCACCGCCGGGAGCAGCGCCCCCGCCACCAGAATGAGCAGCAGGATGACGGCGCCGAGGCGGCCGCTCCGGGCACGCCACGCCTGGATGAGCGCACCGCCGAGAGAGCCGGTCACCGCACCCGCACCCGCGGGTCGAGCAGCAGATAGGCGACGTCGGTGATGAGCCCGCCCAGGATCACCAGCGCGGCGACCAGCATGGTGGTGCCCATGAGCAGCGGGTAGTCCCGGCCCGCAATCGCCTCGGTGGCCAGCAGGCCCAGTCCGTTCCAGCTGAAGACCGATTCCACGAAAACCGAACCCGTGACCAGGATGGGCAACCACAGGCCGAACAGGGTAATGACGGGAAAGAGCGCGTTGCGCCAGGCGTGCCGGGTCAGGACGGCGGACTCGGGCAGGCCCTTGGCCCGCGCGGTCCGGATGAAATCCAGACTCATGACCTCGATCATGGCGGTCCGCTGGTACCGCATCGTGGCCGCGATGCTCACGATCGAGAGCGTCAGCGCCGGCAGGATGAGGTGCCGTCCCAGGTCCAGCATCCGGGTGACGACCGGCGCCTCCGGCGACAGCAGGACGCTGTGGATGCCGCCGGCGGGCAGGATCCGCCACTCGGTGGCGAAGAGCCAGGCCAGAATGAGGCCCAGCCAGAACGAGGGGATGGCATAGCCGGTGAGCGAAACCGCGCTCAGCACCCGGTCCGTCGCCCGTCCTTTCCGGACTCCCTGCCAGGCACCCAGGGCCAGCCCGATCGTGAAATTGAGCAGCAGGACCGTGCCACCCAGCAGCAGCGTGGCCGGCAGCCGTTCCCGGATGATGGTGGTGACCCGGCGCCCCTGGTAGCGGATCGACGTGCCCAGGTCTCCCCGGACGGCATCGCGGAGGAAATGCCCGAACTGGACCGCCAGGGAACAGTCGAGGCAGTAGCGCTGCCGCAGGCGCGCCAGCTGTTCGGCGGTCTGCGGGCGGTCTCCCGCCAGCACGGCGACCGGGTCGCCCGGGATGACCCGCATGAGAAAGAAGATGATGACACTCGCCACCAGGAAGGTGACGACGGCCTGTGCGCCCCTCCGCAGGAGCCAGCCGCTCACATCATTCCCCGGCTGCGCTGTCCTGCGGGAGTTCCTGTCCCGGCCGGGTCGACCACTGCCACAGGTGCAGCAGCTGGGATTCGATCCGGAACGGGTGGGCGGCGAAGCGATCGCTCATGCCGTACAGGGTGAACGGCGCCGCCAGGAAGATGGCGGGCACATCCTGCTGTATCCGGCCGATCGCCTGCTGGTAGTACCGGTCTTCGCCGGTTCGTTGACCCAGGGCGAGCAACGAGTCGACCGCGGGATTGCAGTAGCTGCCCACGTTCTGGAACGGCCGGCCGGCCGTGGCGCAGGACCAGCTGTTGCGGATGCCGGTCGGGGAGGGATCCATGACCGCAAAGCCGAAGTTCATCTCGAACTGGCCGGCATTGCGGCGCTGGCTGAACACCGTGAAGTCCAGCTCCTGGATATTGATCTTGACGCCGAGGCGGCCCAGCTGCTCCTGCATCTGCTGGGCCAGCAGCCGCCGCTGCTGGTTGGTGCCCGGCAGATCGATGGTGAGCTCGAGCTTCCGGCCATTGCGGTCCAGAATGCCGTCGCCGTCGTGATCCACCCAGCCCGCTTCCCGCAGCAGCGCCTGGGCCTGGGCGGTATCCCGGGCGGCATGCCGGTCGGCCGGTCCAGCCACCCAGGCAAACGCCTGCGGCACGGGCGCGTCCGGGGGAATGGTGGCGAAGGTGTCGTAGACCGACCGGAGCATGGCTTCCCGATCCAGCCCCAGCAACAGGGCCCGGCGGACCCGGACATCGCTCAGGATCGGATTCGGCCGGTCGCGGTTACCGCTGGCCTTCTGGTTGAACAGCACGTACGTGACTGCCGAACTCGGCACCGGAATCACCCGGAGGTCCGGGCTCTCCTCCACCCGCCTGGCCGCATTCAGCCCCAGCCACTGGACCAGATCCGCTCCGCCGCTCAGCAGCAGGTTGAGCCGGGCGTCGGCATCTCCCGCGGTCCGGTAGATGACCCGGGCCAGGCCGGGGCGGCCCAGAAAGAAGCTGTCGTTGGCGGCGAGTTCGAGGGTCTGCCCCGGGGTCCGGCGGACGAAGCGATAGGGGCCCGAGCCCACCGGGGCCGCGGCGAATCCCGATTCGGCCAGCGAATCGTCGGGAATCGGCCCAACCAGATGCTCCGGGAGAATCAGCAGATGCCAGACGGCATCGTACATCTGCTCGCCGTACGCCTGGCGGAAATGAAAGACCACCCGTTCCGGTCCGTCGGTGGTCACGGTGTCCACCTGGCTCAGCGCCGTCGCCAGCGACGGTGAGACCCGACGGGACCGCACGAAGGTGAACGCGACATCGGACGAGGTCACCGGCCGGCCGTCCTGCCACCGGGCGCCGGGGTCGAGCTCGAAGACCAGGGTCAGCGAATCCGGCCGGGACCAGGATCGGGCGAGCGCGGGCCGGAAGATGCTGTCTCCCAGAGTCCGCCCGGTCGAATCCAGCTCACCCAGTCGGAGGAACAGCAGCTCGGCGACTTCCTGGTCGGTGGCGCTCGCGATCAGGGTTGGAACCGGCGTACTCGGCTCGGCGCCGGGGGCGATCACGATGGTGCCCCGCGGCGCTTCGGTGCCGGTACACGAAACGGCGGCCAGGCAGGCGGCGGCGAGCAGCGCGATGGTTGCGGGGCGCGGCGTCGTGCGGTCCATGGAGACTCCCCTGAGGCGGGACGGTACTGAAGATAGGGCAACCGGCGAACGCCGGGCCAGTGGGTCAGCGGGCCCAGGTCCAGTCTTCGGATTGGAATCGAGCGGTGTGCAGCTCCTGGCGTGCCGTCACGGCATCGCTCCCGCCGGTTATGGTCCACGGGCCGCCCCAGGCCTGTGCGGCGTTGGCGAAACTCTCCGCGACTTCAATGAAGCTGACCAGGTCGCCGCGGGCGGCGGAGAGCGTGAGCTCCACCGAGCCGGGCGCGGGGCCCCGGGTCACCCGATGGACCATGTCCTGCGAGTCCTGCAGGAGGACACTGCCGTGCTGCAGAAATGCCTCGCCCTGCCGCAGCTGGGCGCTGCCGGCGACCTTGCGGCCGGCGACCATCACTTCGCCGCCCGCCGGCCGGGTGAAGCAGGCCCCGCCGTCCACCGGCCCGCCCCGGGCCGCGCGCGGCGCCAGGCCGGCGTCGAACCCGAGCGGCACGAGCGCGCGGGCCAGCGTCGCATGAATCCGCTCGTAGGCCTGGGCCAGGGAACCGAAGATCGCGATCGGAGCGGCGACCGAATAGGTCAGCTCCCGGGCATGCCATACCGCGCGCCCGCCGGTCGGGCGGCGGACGCAATCGAGTCCGAGAGCTTCGATGCGGGCCCGGTCGTAGCGCCGCCGGGCCGGCTCGTGCCGGCCGAACGAGAGACAGAACGGGGCCCAGCGATACAACCGGAGCCAGGCGGCGCCGGTGGTCTCGGCCAGATCCAGCAGGGCCTGGTCGCGGGCCATGTTCACCGCGCCGGGAAGCGGAGGGTCCAGCAGCAGCGACCAGGGCTGAGTCGTGAGGACCGGGGTGGCGGTGCGCAGGGAATTGTCCTCGCCAGCGTGCATGAGTACCCTCGCAGCCTCAGTCCTCAGTCCTCAGTCCTCAGTCCTCAGCCCTCAGTCCTCAGCCCTCAGCCCTCAGTCCTCGTCCTCAGCCCTCGTAACTCTCCATCGGCGGGCAGGTGCACACCAGGTTCCGGTCTCCGTAGGCGCCGTCGATCCGGCTCACGGCCGGCCAGATCTTGTGCTGGCGGGTCGCGGAGGAAGGGAAGGCGGCCCGCTCGCGCGAGTACGGGTGGCTCCAGTCGTCCACGATCACGTCGCTCAGTGGATGGGGCGCGTTCCTGAGCAGATTGTCGTCCCGGTCGGCGCGGCCGTCTTCGATTTCCCGGATCTCCTCCCGGATGGAGATCAGCGCATCGCAGAAACGATCCAGCTCCGACTTCGGTTCGCTCTCGGTCGGCTCGATCATGAGCGTTCCGGGGACCGGGAACGACACCGTGGGGGGATGGAAGCTGTAATCGATGATCCGTTTGGCGATATCCTCGACTTCCACCCCGGCGGCGGCCTTGAAGGGGCGCATGTCGATGATGCACTCGTGGGCGATGAGGCCGTTGGCGCCGCTGTAGAGCAGCTGGTAGTGGCCGGCCAGCCGGCGGGCGATGTAATTCGCGTTCAGGATCGCGAGCCTGGTTGCCTCGGTCAGTCCTTCGCCGCCCATGGCCTGGATGTACGCCATCGAGATCGGGAGGATGGACGGGCTGCCCCAGGGCGCGGCCGAGATGGTGCCGCAGGGCTGGGGGATACCGAGATCGATCACCGGGTGCCCCGGCAGGTGCGGCGCGAGGTGCGCGGCCACGCCGATGGGCCCCATGCCGGGGCCGCCGCCGCCGTGCGGGATGCAGAAGGTCTTGTGCAGGTTCAGGTGGCAGACGTCGGCCCCGATGTCCGCGGGCCGGCACAGCCCGACCTGGGCGTTCATGTTGGCGCCGTCCATGTACACCTGGCCGCCGTGATCGTGGACGATCCGGCAGATCTCCCGGATCCCGGCCTCGAAGACGCCGTGGGTGGAGGGGTAGGTCACCATCAGCGCCGCCAGCCGGTCGCCGTGTTCGGCGGCCCGGGCCCGCAGGTCATCGATGTCGATATTGCCGTGGTCGTCCGTCTTGACCACGACCACCTGGTAGCCGGCCATGACCGCGCTGGCCGGATTGGTGCCGTGGGCCGACTGCGGGATGAGGCAGATCTTCCGCGTGCCCTGGCCCCGGGCCTCGTGGTACGCCCGGATGACCAGCAGCCCGGCAAACTCCCCCTGGGAGCCTGCGTTGGGTTGCAGGGAGATCCGGCTGAACCCGGTTATCTCGGCCAGGGCCGCCTCCAGCTGCTGGAACATCTCGGTGTAGCCCTCGGCCTGGTCCCGCGGGGCGAAGGGATGCATCCGTCCGAACTCGGGCCAGGTGATCGGGATCATCTCGGTCGTGGCGTTGAGCTTCATGGTACAGGAGCCCAGCGGGATCATCGCCGAGGTGAGCGAGAGATCGCGGTCCTCGAGCCGCTTGAGGTAGCGCAGCATCTCGGTCTCGGAGCGGTGCGAATGAAAGACCGGGTGAGTGAGGAAGGGCGACCGGCGGGCCTGTCCGGCGGGCATGGCGCGCGGCGCCGTCCGGGCGAGTTCCGCCAGGTCGAACGGCGGTTCATCGGCCTGGGCAAAGACCGCGACCAGCTCGGCCAGATTCTCGAGCGTCACGGTCTCGTCGAGGGCGATTCCCAGACGGGTCGGGCTCAGCGGGCGCAGGTTGATCCGGCGGGCGCGGGCGGCCTCGACGATCGTCGGCAGCCGCGCCGCGTCGGTCTCGACGGCGAGGGTATCGAAAAAGTGCTCGTTCACCACCCGGTACTTGAGCCGGCGCAGGGCTTCGGCCAGCATGCAGGTGAAGCCGTGAATGCGCTCCGCGATGCGGCTCAGGCCGTCCGGGCCGTGGTATACCGCGTACATGCCGGCGACGACCGCCAGCAGGACCTGCGCGGTGCAGACGTTGCTGGTGGCCTTCTCGCGACGGATATGCTGCTCCCGGGTCTGCAGCGCCATACGGAGCCCCATCCGGCCCGCCCGGTCCTTCGAGACGCCGATGATCCGGCCCGGCAGGCTGCGCTTGTAGGCGTCCCGGGTGGCGAAGAACGCCGCATGAGGACCGCCGTACCCGAGCGGCACGCCGAAACGCTGGCTGTTGCCGACCGCGATATCCGCGCCCCAGCTGCCCGGGGCCTCCAACAGAACCAGGCTCATGAGGTCGGTTGCGACGGTGACCACGGCCTTGCCCGCGTGGGCCCGGTCGGTAACCCCTTTCCAGTCGGGCAGGGCACCGTCGGTGGCCGGATACTGGAGCAGGACGCCGATCACATTGCCCCCGAACTCGAACGAGCCGGCGTCGCCGACCCGGGTCTCGATCCCCTGAGCCCGGGCCCGGGTCTCGACCACCGCGATCGTCTGGGGATGACAGTTCCGGTCGATCAGGTAGACCGGGGTACCCTGCACCGAGGTGACCGCATGAGTCAGGTGCATCGCTTCGGCGGCGGCGGTGGCCTCGTCCAGCAGGGACGCGTTGGCCACCTCCAGCCCGGTCAGATCGGACACCATGGTCTGGAAGTTGAGCAGCGCCTCGAGCCGGCCCTGCGCGATCTCGGCCTGATACGGCGTGTAGGCCGTGTACCAGCCCGGGTTTTCCAGCACGTTGCGGAGCACGACCGGCGGGGTGATGCAGTCCGCGTAGCCCATGCCGATGTAGGACCGGAACACCTGGTTGCGCGAGGCGAAGCGCCGCAGGGTCGCCAGGACCTCGACTTCGGTGCGTCCCGCGGCGAGGGCCAACGGCCGCCGGAGACGGATGTCCTCGGGGATGATGGCGTCCATCAGGGCGTCGAGTGAATCGTAGCCCAGGGTTTCCAGCATGGCGGCGACGTCCGCCGGGCGGGGGCCGAGGTGGCGGGTGGTGAAGGCTTCGGTTTCGATCCGGAGCCTTCCGGCATCCGCGCCGGTATCGGCGGGCCGCCGTCCGGCGGCCGCAGTGGCTTTGGTCATGTCACCAGTATCCAGAGTCTCAGGTCATCCGGCCGGTGGGGCAGTGGCCGGAAGGGCCGCTGCCGTCGGACGTAGTTGCCGTCATGGCTGTTGCAAGCGCAAAGCGCTCCAGGAACCTCCCTGGAGCGCGCCGTTGCCACCCACCTGCCCGCAGTGCATCAGAGGTATGCCGATTTACTGTCCGATGTGCTTCCGGTATGCCGCGGCGTCGAGCAGCCCCTTGAGCTCCGCGGGGGCGGTGACCCGGAGCTTCACCATCCAGCCTTCGCCATAGGGGTCCTTGTTGACCAGATCGGGGCTGCCGTCGAGGGCGCCGTTCACTTCGAGGACTTCTCCCGTCACCGGGCAGAACAGCTCCGAGACCGCCTTCACCGCTTCGATCGTCCCGAACACGCCGTGCTGGGTGAACTTGTCTCCCACCTTCGGCAGGTTCACGAATACGACATCGCCCAGTTCCCCCTGGGCATAGTCGGTAATGCCGACGATCATGACGCCTTCGCCGCCGGCCGGCTTCAGGTACTCGTGATCCTGGGTGTAGAGCAGCTCGTCGGGGACGTTGGACAAGATGGTGCTCCGGGTTAGGTGTGGCGCGGATGAGGATAGACGGGAGTCAGGGCGAAATCAAGGGCGGACGGCGTGCCGCCGGGCGGAGTGCAGGGTGCAGGGTGCAGAGTGCAGCGTGCGGATCATCCGGCCCGGTCCTCCAGTTCCTCCCACACGGCGCGGGCCCGCCGCTCCAGCGTGGCCAGATCGCTGTCGTTGTCGATCACATAATCGCTGTGTTCGCGTTTGCGGGCGGAGGGCTGCTGGGAGCGGAGGGTCCGGCCGGCGTCTTCCTCGCTGAGCCCGCGCAGTTCGGTGAGCCGGCGCCGGCGCATGTCTTCGGGGGCGTCCACCAGGATGACGGCGTCGAAATCGTCGGGACTGGCCGCCTCGAAGAGCAGCGGAATGTCGTTGATGACGATCCGGTCGCCCCGGGCCGCGGCCGCCGCGATCAGCCGGTCGCGCTCCCGCCGGACGGCGGGGTGGACGATGGCGTTGAGGGCGGCCAGTGCGCCTTCGTCTCCCATGACCTTTCCCCTGAGCGCCGCCCGGTCGAGTTCTCCCCCCGGCAGAATCACATCCCGGCCGAACCGGAACGCGATGGCCTGGAGCACCTCGCTGCCGGGCCGCTGGGCGTCCCGGGCCAGCTGATCGGCGTCGATGATCGTCGCGCCCCAGCGGCGGAACAGGTCCACCACGGTGGACTTGCCGGCGGCGATATTGCCGGTGAGGGCGACATTCAGCATGGCGGGCAGGCGGGCAGGCGGGCAGGCGGGCAGGAAGCACCGGTGGGTGGCGGGCTTCGATCGAGGACCACCGTCCGTCGGTCCGCCGGCCCGCCGGTCCGCCTAGAGTAACGCCGTCTGATCCTCATCCTGTTTCGGGACCCGGTGGCAGTGCCGGCACCGGGCTTCGTAGGTCTCGCTCCCACCGACCAGAATGGTCGGAGAGTCGTAGCGGGCCGGGCGGCCGTTGACCAGCCGCTGGTTGCGGCAGGCGAGGTCGCCACAGACGACACAGATGGCGTTGAGTTTGTCCACCTGTTCCGCGACCGCCATGAGGTCCCCCATGGGTCCGAACGGCTCGCCCCGGAAGTCGGTGTCGGTGCCGGCCACGATCACCCGCATGCCGCGGGCGGCCAGCGCCCCGGTGACCTCCACGATCCCCTGATCCAGGAACTGGACCTCATCGACCGCCAGGATCTCGGTTTCGGGGCGGGCCAGGCGGAAGATCTCGGCCGCGGCATCGACCGGGGTGGCCTCGAACGCCGTGCCGTCGTGGCTGGTGACCGTAAAGATCCCGGAATAGCGCTTGTCCAGATGCGACTTGAAGACCTGAACCCGGCGGCGGGCGATGATCGCGCGGCGTACCCGGCGGATGAGCTCCTCGCTCTTGCCGCTGAACATGACGCCGGTGATGACCTCGAGGGAGCCGGGGCGGGAACCGTGGTACATCGGGCGAACTCCACGAACGGAGGACCGTGCGATGCGGGGGAATGTTGGGAGACGGCGCAGGAGGCGTCGGCACAGAACTTAGGCACCTTGCCCTGCTCAGGGTAGGTCCGCATATTCCCGCTCCCACCTGCGCGGTCGGATACGACTCAACTTTTCAAGGAGTGCGGCGTGAATAAACAGGGCCTTATCGATGCCCTTGCGGAGCGGCTCGATACATCCAAGGGAAACGCGACCAGCATCATCGATGCACTGTTCGGCGAGTCCGGGATCATCGGCCAGGAACTGCGGAAGGGTGAGAAAGTCCAGATCACCGGCTTCGGCAACTTCGAAGCCCGGCACCGGGCTCCCCGCCGCGGGCGGGATCCCCGCACCGGCGAGTCCATCAACATCGAAGCCTCGACCGTTCCGGCCTTCCGGGCGGGCAAGGCGCTGAAAGACCTGGTCAACCAGAAGAGCTAGGCGGGGCCGGCGCGACGGGCGGGTCCGCGGTCGATCCGGGCGGTGACCCGGCGGCGGCGGATCATGGCCCCGTTGATCCGCAGCGCCAGCTGCTCCGCTCCCTCCGCGGGAACCTCGACGAGGGTGTACAACTCCCGGATGTCGACCCGGCCGATCCTGGCCCGGTCGAGTCCGGCCTCGCGGGTAAGAAGCGACACGAAGTCCGCCGGCGTCACCCCTTCCTTCTTGCCCACACTGACCCAGAGCCGCGTCGTACCGGTCCCCCCCGGACCGGCCGGGCCGGCCGGCATGGCGGCCGGGCTCGCCGGCCGGCGTTCCTGCCACAACTCGTAGGCCGCCGCGGCCACCCGGGCCGGCTCGAAGCTCTCGAACAGGGGCGCCAGAGCCAGCAACGCACCGTCCAGACTGCGTTCGGCCATGACCTGGGCCAGGGTGGCTCGATGGCCCGCGGCGGCCCCGGCCGCCGCCTCGATCACTCCGGGCAGCCGCAGGGATTGCCGGCGGGCCACGAATCTGCCGATGTATCCCTCCGTCAGGGTCGGGGCCAGCAGAACCACCGGCGCCGCCGCGGCCAGCCGGGCCAGAGTATCCCCCGCCGGCAGATCCCAGGCGACGATGAGCCCCGGTTGGGCGGGGATCTCGGTCCCGGTTGTGACGCCGGCCGGAACGGCGGGCTGGAGGCCTGGGGCGGACGTGGCGGTCCAGACGAAACAGTTCGCCGGGTCCAGCACCTCGAGGACCGCGCCGAGCGCCGCCTGACGCTCGCCCCATGCCGTGACGGCGACCCGGGCCTCGCCCGTGACCGGTGCCGGGGCCGGCGTCACGACCAGCGCGCGCCAGGCGTACCGCTCGGCCAGCTCCGCGACCTCACCCGCCGTGCTGGTCCAGATGATCCGCTGGGCGTCCTTGCTGATTTCCTGCATCAGCGACGCGAGCGGGTCCTTCGATTCCCAGAGTTCCGGAAGGGCGAGGAACACCGACCTGAGCGGGGCCAGGGGCAGGGCCGAGCGCTGCAGCAGGGCCAGGGCGTTGTCGGAAGAGGTGACGAGGATGTCGATTCCGCCGGCCGGAAGCAGACGGGCCGCGCGGGAGGGGCCGCGGGCCACGAGCACCCTGAGTCCGGAGCCGTCGATCAGGGTGTCCAGCACCGTTCCCCATTCGTCGAGTGCGGCGGCCGGCGCCAGCAGCAGCAGCTGGAGACCCTGGCCCGGATGAAGCCGGCTGCAGGTCCCCGCCAGCCCGGGCAGCGAATGAACCGCGGCCGGCGCGGTTTCGACTACGAGGTTGTTGCCCCGCGCAGCGGTGGGAACCACCTGGCGGAGGAGCGCATCATCTGCGCGGAACCCGAACCGGCCGAGCGCCTCTCCCAGCGCGCCGGCTTGCAGACCATCGAACCCGGACATCGTGACCTCAAAGAGCGTACCGTCGGTGTACGGCCCGGATGAGTTCCGGCCCGGGCAGGAAGGTAACGGGACGGTGATTGTTCGAGAAGGCGGTCGGGCGGTTCCCGGTGGCAGTTGACTTCGGGTGTTCCGCAGCGAAGTTTGGGGCTGGCGGCGCCGGTTGCGCCGGTCAATATCCTTTCGTCACATCGAACCCGTCTCTCATGCCCGATCCGCTGTCACAGAATCTGGTCCATCTCAAGGCTTCGGAAACCGTCGCGATCAGTGCCGAGGCCAAGCGCCGCAAAGCCGCGGGGGAAGACGTGCTGGATCTGGGGGTCGGCGAACCGGATTTCGACACCCCCGCGGCGGTGGCGGAGGCCGGCATCCGGGCGATTCAGCGGAGCATGACCCGCTACCCGCCCAACGCGGGCATCCCGGAACTCAGGACGGCGATTGCCAGGAACCTCTCCCTGCTCTCCGGCGGCCGGGCGATCAACCCGGACCACATCATCGTAAGTTCCGGATCCAAGCAGGCGCTGTTCAATGCCTGCTTCAGCCTCTTCGGGCCCAAAGACAAGGTGCTCATTCCGGCGCCGGCCTGGGTCTCGTATCCCCAGATCGTCCAACTGGCCCGGGCCGAGCCGATCCTGGTGCCGGGCGACGTCGAGTGGGGGCTCAAGGTGAGCGTGGCCGACCTGGATCGTCACACCGACCGGCTGGTCCGGGGCCTGATTCTCTGTTCCCCCTGCAATCCGACGGGCTCGGTCTACACGCTCTCGGAGCTCAAGGCCATCGCCGAATGGGCCAGGAAGAACGACGTCTGGCTCATCGCCGATGAGATCTACCGGCGGATCAACTACGGGACGGGCCCGGCCCCGTCGGTTCTGGATCTGCCGGAGGAACTGCTCGAGCGTACCGTGGTGATCTGCGGCGCCAGCAAGGCCTACGCGATGACCGGATGGCGGATCGGTGCCGCCCTGGCCCCGCCGCATCTGGTGAAGGCCATGGCCGGCTTGCAGACACACACCACCACCGGGGCGAATCACCCGGCGCAGTGGGCCGCGGTGGCGGCGTTCTCGGAGCCGAAGGTGGAGCCGGATGTGCGGCGCATGGTGGCGGCCTTCCGGGCCCGGCGGGACACCGTCGTCGAGCGGTTCCGCACCGACGTACCGGGCGTCGAATACGTCGAGCCGCATGGCGCGTTCTACTTCTTCTTCCGGGTGGATGGCATCGCCCCGGCCAATCCCATCGGCGGTGCGGCGTTCTGCCAGCAGCTGATGCAGGAAGAAGGGGTGGCTCTCGTGCCCGGATCGGCCTTCGGAGACGATCGCTGGGTCAGGTTGAGCTATGCCGTTTCCGACCGGGAACTCGACGAGGCATTGACCCGTGTGATCCGGTTCATCAAGCACCTGGCTTCCGCCCGGGCCGCCTAGCGGCCGGACGTCTATCCCCGACGAATCCTGGCATGCCGATCGACGTCCGTGTGGAACCGCTGGCCGGCCGGCTTCCCTCCATTACCTGGCGGTGGGATCCCGAGACCGACATCCTGACGGGGACCTTCCGGAACAAACAACCCGGGAGCGGACTGACCGGGACCTTCGAGCTGACCGACGACGAGGGCTCGGTGGCCGTGGTCGATGTCGAGGGCGGGGTCGTGAGCGGCCTGGACATCGTGGTCTGGCCCGAGGTCACGACCGTCCCGGATCTGGCGGCGCCCGCCGGCGCCAGGGAGGGGCGGGTGATCGTCCCCAGCCGCCCCTCCCAGCCGGGGGTGGCGTCGGTTGAAGTGGATACGACCCTGTCGGTCTCCACCAACCCATTCGAGAGCGTGTTTCATCTCCGGATCGGCAGCCGGCGGGCCGTGGAGCTGATCCAGGCGGCCGACAACTTCCTGATCGAGGTGGATCAGCGCCGGCGGCTGGCAGGGTTCTGGCTCACCAACGTCGCTCCGTTCCCCGGGGGGGCGGCGCTGGAGTAGCGGCGCCGGAGGCGATGGCCACGGGCTCGGGCCTCAGGTCTTCTTCCCGAAATCCACGACCAGTCCGACGGACAGTGTCCGGTCATCCTTGAACAGCACCCCGGGGGGAGGCGTCTCGTCCCGGTTGAAGGTGTAGGTGGTGACCACACCCAGCCGCCGGGAGACCGCGACGCGGAGCGAGGTCTGGGAGGTGAATCGGTAGTCTCCCAGGTCGTTGGCCGCCGGTTCGATGGTGGAGCGGTGCTCGGCCCGGACCCCCTCGCGGACATCCGCGCCGAAGTAGGCCCGCAGGTTGAACCGGGTCAGGCTGACTTCGCTGGCGCCGCTCGACCCGGCCGGGATGTCCCGGTTTTCATAGTCCTGCAGCAGGGCTACGCCGAACGACAACCGCTGGTCGTCGCGCTGAAACAGGTTGAAGTCCGCCCCCAGCGCCGCCGACACCCGCAGATTGAGATTGCGTACCGGATCTCGTGAGGCTTTCCCGCTTATGAACGGCGACACGGACCGCCGGGGCAGGAACCGGAGATCGACCTGGGCGTCGTAGTTTTCGGCGGCGACGTCTCCATTGCTGCGGCCGTACCGGACGCCGAGCACGGTGCTCAGTTCGACCACCCGATGGCCGACCAGATTGGCCCGCAGCCCGGTCGTGAGCAGGGAGAGGGTCCGATTGCCGCTGACATCGGTGAAGGCGAGCTCGCCCGAGGCCTTCCAGTAGACGGTGTCCACGTGGGCGGACGTCCCCTGGGCCCGGGCCGGAGCGGAGAGCGAGATGAGAAGCGCGAAGAGGGACGTGAGGGAACGGTGCATGGCAGGCAGGTTCGATCGAGTCATTGGGTCCGACACAAGGTAACAACGGAGGCAGCGATTCCGAACCGCAGCAGGGCGATCGACGTCGCCTCCCGGCTTCCGGCCGCCTCGCCGCTTCCGCCGGGGGCGCTGGTTCGGCTGCGGCGGGCGGCGGCGGCACGGGGACTCCGGCCCGCGACGGGGCTACCCGAGGCGGGGGAGGGACGTGCCGTGGAGGCGACCATCATCCCCGCCCGGCTGGTGGAGGATGCGGTGCTCACGGTGCGGCCGGTGGGGGCGGCCGACGGCTGGCCCGGTCCGGTGGCCTTCCTCGACGGCATCCAGCGGCACCAGGTAGTGGCCTATCTGGGAACGACGCCGCTCATCATTGCCACGATCGCCGCGGCCGTCCGGCGGCGTACCGGCCGCCGCTTCAGAACCGCGGAGGAAGGCTGGCGCACCCTGGCGCTGGGCCGGCGGGAATTACTCGAGGCCATGGCGCCGGAACTGGAGGGTTGCCTGCCGGTGCCGCTGGAGGATGAGGAGGAATCGCACCCGATCCGCGATACGGTCGCCCTCCGGCGGCTCATCGATCTCGAACGCGGGCGGCTGGAGGTCGCGCTTGGCTGCCGCTATCGGGAGCAGGCGGACGGGTGGCTGGTGGTCGACGGGTCGCTCTCGGAATCGCCCGAGCTGGCGGCCGCCCCCCGGACCATCGGCGTGACCAAGAGCCATGCGGCACTGCCCTTCGCGGGGGAACCCCTGGAACGGTATCTCACCCTGCCCGCGGGGGCCCGGAGCAGCGTCTTCGCCCAGGTCACGACCCGGTATGCCCAGGTCTATTCCTGGGGCCTTCGGCTGTGGCCCTGGGAAGGCAAGGACCTGCTCTACGGCCTGATCCGGGTGGAGGCCCGGCCCGGCGATGACACCCTGGCGGCGGCGGACGAGATCAGTCGTTGGCTGCTGGCCGAGCGGGCCCCGGTCAGTTCGCCGGATCCCCGATGGGACCGGCTGTTGTACGGCATCAGGGATGTGGAGACGTATCTGAAGGCGCGACTGAGATAGGGGATTGGGGGATTGGGGGATTGAGGGATTGAGGGATTGAGGGAGTGAAGGATTGGGGGATCGAGGGATTGAAGGATTGAAGGATTGGAATTGGCGGTGGGAGTAAGCGGCGCCGCTGGGCCGACGGCCCTCGATTCCTCCATCCCCCCGGGCTTTCCTCCTCAGGAGGTTAGAATTCGGTCCTATGTCATCGTCCCCCATCGGCCGCGTCGTCGCCACCGAACTCAAGCCCTCGACACCGCACCAGTTCTACTTCTGGACCGCCCGGGAATCCCCGATCGGGATCGGGGCCATCGTGCGGGCCGACGGCCCGGGGCGGGTGGTGCACGCGATTGTCACCGAGGGATTCGCCTACTCCGACCTGGTGACGCCGTTGCATGACGTGATCGGGTCGGAAGGAGACCCGGTACGGGCGGACGCCGCGCCGAGCGACCGGACCGAGATCCGGCTCTACTCCGCCTCGGTGCTGCGCCAGTCCCCGGAAGAGCCGCTCCAGCCGGTGCCGCTGGCCCCGGTGTATCTGGCGACCGACGCCGACGTCACGACGGCGCTCCGGATGGACGCCTTCACCGGGGGCGATCGCCCCACGGGCGTCCCGGTGGGTCTCTACGTCGCCGGCGGGATCGAGTCTCCGGTCTACCTCGATGCCGAGTTTCTGCTGGGGCCCGAAGCGGCCCATCTCAATATCACCGGCGTCTCGGGTCTGGCCACCAAGACCAGCGCGGTCGAGTTCCTGCTCACCAGCCTGTTCCAGACCTTCCCGGCTCACAAGGGATCGATCGCGGCCGTCTGTTTCAACGTCAAGGGCCCCGATCTGCTGTTTCTCGATCAGCCGGCCGACCTGACCGCGCGGGATCTGGCCGTCTACGACCGGCTGGGGCTCCGCCCCGAACCCTTCGACAACGTCCGCTATTACGCGCCGTACAAGGCCGACGGCGTGAATCTCAACACGCTGCGGACCCACGAGGCCCTGTCGGGAAACACCGAGCCGCTGGTCTGGGGACTGCGGGAGGTGCTGGATTACACCGAGGTGCTGTTCAATCGGGACGACATCGATGCCAAGGCCGACGCGTTCATCGACTTCCTGGCCCAGCGGGTGGTCGGCAAGCGGTTCGAGGATGCTGCGCTTCCCCGGCCGGCCCTGGTCCAGAACTTCTCGGATCTGGAGCAGTTCTTCCGCGATGTGTTCGAGTTCCTGGAGATGCAGGGACGGGGCGGGGAGGTCTGGCGCACCCATCATATCGCCACCATGCGCAAGGTGCGCAACCGGCTCAGCAATATCGGCGTGCGGTCCAAGGGACTGGTGACCGACGGGGAAAGCGTGAACGACCTGCCCTGGGGCCGGTTCGACGATCGCGGGGTCTATGTGGTGGACCTCGCCGGCCTGGACCAGCTGGCGCAGGACCTGGTGTTCGCCCGCATCGTCTCCCGGCTGCGGGAACACCTCGAGCGGCGGGATCTGGGGGTGGACCACGTGGTCGTCTTCGTGGACGAACTCAACAAGTACGCCCCGGCCGACGGTGCCGAAACCTACGTCAAGAAGATGCTGCTGGATCTGAGCGAGCGCGGCCGGTATCTGGGCCTGGTGCTCTTCTCGGCCCAGCAGTTCCGGTCCCAGGTG
>JBFXBG010000014.1:0-42695 GCA_050183505.1 Gemmatimonadales bacterium
CGGATGAGGTCCACGGACACGATCCTGCCCGGCGGGGCGGCGGAAGCCGGCTGCGCGGCAGCGGCGGCGGTGTCGGTCATGGGGCGCGAAGGTGGGGAACCGGAATCAGCCGGTCAATACCTCTGCAGCGAGCGGTACCATCCGCGCAGCGAACGGCACGGTCGGCACCGCCGGCGGCGCGAGGCCAGGCTCAGACCAGGCGGGGCCGGCGCAGAAGTGCGCGGACGCGCGGGAGCCGCCGCCGGCTCACCGGGATCTCGGTCCCGTCCCGGAGCCGGACCCGCGCGTTGCCTTCCTCACCCGGCGGGGCGTGCAGTTCTCGAATCCGGTCGAGCCGCACGAGGGCCGCCCGGTGAACCCGGATGAACTGGGCGGGATCGAGCCGCCGTTCCAGCGCGGCCAGCGATGTCCGGATCCGGTGACGGGTCTTCCCCGCATGGATCACGACCTGATAGTCCTCGGATGCAACCCAGTCGATCTCCTGCTGATCGAGCAACAATTCGCCCCCGGAGTGCGTCACAGTGACCCGGCCCGCACCGGCCCCTCCCGAAGCCGTGGCCGGAGTGCCACCTGACCCGCCACTCGGCGATCCCGCGAGCAGCGCACTCAGGCGCCCGGCCAGTTCCAGTGCACCTGCGGTCGTCATCCGCCGGCGGACCCGAGTGATGGTCGCGCGGAACCGGGCCTCGGTGAGCGGCTTCACCAGGTAGTCCAGCGCCTGGGCCTCGAAGGCGCGGACGGCGAACTCATCGTGGGCCGTCACGAAGACCACCACCGGCATCCGGTCGACCCCGTGCAGGCGGACGACGCTCATCCCGTCGAGCACCGGCATCTGGATGTCGAGGAACACCAGATCCGGCTCCAGGGTCGCCAGGGCGCGCAGGGCCTCATGCCCGTCCCGGCATTCTCCCACCACGACGATGTCGGAATACGGGGCCAGCAGCTGGCGGATACCCCGGCGTGCCAGCGGCTCGTCGTCGACGATCAGGGCCCGGATCTCAGCCATGGTGCGGCTCCCCCGGGGCATCCAGTTCCCGGTACGGGATCCGCACCACGGCCATCGTACCGCCGGTGGCGCTGGCCGCGAGCGTGAGGCTGGCCCGGGTGCCGTAGAGGGTGGCGAGCCGCTCCCGGGTGTTTGCCAGGCCGATGCCTTCCCGCAGTCCGGCCGTCGCGGGGTCCGGGCCCGGGCCGTCATCGGTCACCGAGAGCACCAGCGCATCCTCCTCGCGAGCGGCGGCAATGCGAAGCTGGGTGGCCTCCGCGCGGACCGCGAGCCCATGCCGCAGGGCGTTCTCCACCAGGGGCTGGAGGATGAAGTCCGGCACCGCGGCACGCAGGACCGCCTGGTCCACCTCGAAGACCGGCCGGAGCCGGTCGGGAAAGCGGACCAGTTCGATCTCCAGCAGCTGCCGCACAAAGTCCAGTTCCTCACCCAGGGAAACCTCGGCGGGCCGGTCCGAGCGCACGATTCGCCGCAGCATGTCGCCCAGGTTCTCCAGCATCCTGACGGCCGTCGATGTGTCGCGGTCGCGAACGACGACGGTCAACGCATTCAGGCTGTTGAGCAGGAAGTGCGGCTGCATCTGCATCCGCAACGCCCCCAGCCGCACCTCGGCGAGTTGGGCGGAGAGCCGGGCCGCCTGCGTTTCGCGATTCTGAGCCTGAGCGTAGAAGAACGCGGCGTGTTCCACCCCCAGGACGGCGAAATAGACCGCGACGCCGAAAGGGAGCGAGGTCAGAAACCACCCGATCGGGCCGCCGCCGAAGGGGGTGGACCGGAACAGCGCCCAGCTCAGGGCGAGCCCGCCGCCGGCCCACAGCGCGCACAGGGCGACCGCCGCGGCGAAATGGAGCGGAACCCGGACGCCGAGCCTGCCGCTGGTGAGGGGATAGCGCCGTGCCAGCCGGAACACCAGCGGGGTGAGCAGCGCATAGAGCAGCCAGTCGCCACCCTCCCACACCGCAACACGCCAGGTCACCGGGCCCCGGTTGCCCAGACCCGCCTCGCCGAAGGCCTGGAAGACGGCCAGGATGGCCGGCCCCAGCCAGGCGGCCGACACCAGAGCCCAGACCGGCACGCGCCCGGAATGGCGGATCGGGAAGTCGGGTGACGGCGGCATGATGGCCGCAAAACGTAGAGGCGCGGATCAGGATCAGCAACGCGGGGCTCGGGGCCGGCCGGCGGCGGAGCCGGCCGGGAGCCTCACCTCCGCCCTCCCCTTGCACTTCTACACGGCCTGGGCTATATCTCCTGTAGAAGTACAAAGGGGAGCCACCATGACCGGCCGACTCGATCTGCCGCAGGGCACGCTGGACCTGCTCATTCTGAAGACCCTGTCACTCGGGCCCATGCACGGATGGGCCATCTCCGAGCGACTCCACCAGGTCTCCCGCGCCACGCACTCGATTCCGCAGGCCTCGCTCTACCCCGCCCTCCACCGGCTCTAGCGGCGGGGCTGGATACCGGCGTCCTGGGGAGCGTCCGACAACAACCTCAAGGCGAAATTCTACCGGCTGACCCGGGCCGGCCGCCAGCAGCTGGTGCAGGGCGAGGCCGTATGGACCAGACTGACGGCCGCCGTCGGTCTGGTTCTGGACATGCGCTGAGCCGCCACGGAGGAGCGATGTTCGATCGACTGCCGAGCGAGTTACGGTTCCGCCTGCGCGCACTCTTCCGCCGCCGTGACATGGAACGCGAGCTGGACGACGAACTGCGATTCCACCTCGAACGGGACATCGAAGCACGCATGAAAGCCGGAGTCCCGCGGCGGGAGGCCGAGCGTCTCGCCCGGCTGGCCTTCGGCGGGCTGGAGCGGATCAGAGATGACACCCGCGATGCGCGGGGCGTCACCCTGGTCGAGCAAGTGGCCCAGGACATCCGGTACGCGGTCCGCACGCTCCGCGCACACCCGGTCTTCGCCGCCGGCACGGTCCTGACCCTGGCATTGGGGATCGGCGTCAACGCCACGATGTTCGGCATCGTGGACCGACTGCTCTTCCGCGCGCCACCCACACTCCGGCAGCCGGAAACGGCCCACCGGGTCTACCGCTACTCGATGGACGACGGCGAGCAGCGAATCGACCGGAACTTCTCCTACGCCACCTATCGCGACCTCCAGAGCTCGACGCCCTCGATCACCCGCCTGGCCGCGTTCCAGACCCGGCGGCTTGCCGTGGGGGAGGGCGACGCGGTCTCGGAGGTCCGGGTCACGATCGCCAGCGCGGACTTCTTCCGGTTCTTCGACGCCGTGCCGGCGCTGGGCCGGTTCTTCACCGCGGACGATGACGTCGTGCCGGGCGGCAGTCCGGTGGTGGTCCTCGGCTACGACTACTGGCAGTCCCGGTTCGGGGGCCGGAACGTGGTCGGCGAGCGGCTGCGGGTGGACCGCACTGTGTGCACGATCATCGGCGTGGCACCGCAGCATTTCGTCGGCATGGCGGATCAGGGCGTTCCGGCGGCCTACCTGCCGATTACGCTCTACGCCTCGGCGAACCGTGGCGACGGCTATGTAGACAGCTACCAGTGGAGCTGGCTGGAGCTCCTGGCCCGGCGGCGTCCCGATGTGCACCGGACCGCCGCCGAGGCCGCGCTCACCGCGGCCTTCCGGCAGAGCTGGCGGACCATGGAAGCCCGCGATCCGGCCTGGGGCGATCCCGACAGTGCCCGGGTCCGCGCGGCCCTCGGGCCGGTGCAGCTCGGCCGCGGTCCTCTGGCGGGTCAGGACTCCCGGGTGGCGCTCTGGATCAGCGGCGTTGCGCTGATCGTCCTGCTGATCACCTGCGCGAATGTGGCGAACCTGCTGCTGTCGCGTACCATCGGCCGGCGCCGTGAGCTGGCCATGCGCATGGCCCTCGGGGCCGGGCGCGGCCGCCTGATGCGGCAACTCCTGATCGAGAGCCTGGTGCTCGCGGTCCTGGGCGGGACCACCGGGCTAGCCCTGGCACAGTGGGGCGCGGCGGGCCTGCGCCGCTGGTTCCTCCCGGCCGGCCTCCACACCGCCGTCCTTACCGACGGGCGTACCCTGGCCTTCACGCTGACCACCATCCTCGCCGTGGCGCTTCTCACCGGGCTCGTCTCGGCGTTGCATGCGGCCCGCGGCAGCATGGCCGTGGCCCTCAAGGCCGGCGGCCGCGAGGGAGGCTATGAACGTTCCCTGACCCGGACGGCCCTGCTGGTCCTCCAACCTGCGCTGTCGGTCGTGCTGCTGGTCGGGGCGGGCCTCTTCTGGGAAGCCTGCGGAAGGTCCAGAACTACCGGCTGGGATACGACATCGTGCCGGTGGTCTACGCCGAGGCGCGGAGCCGCGGGCCCAGGCCGGACGACGAGCAACAGCGCGCACTCACCGAGCGGATGCTGGCGGCCGCCCGGTCGGTGCCAGGAGTACAGTTCGCCACGCCCGCCGCCTCGGTCCCGTTCTGGACCAACGAGGGCCACCCGCTGCTGGTCCCGGGCGTCGATTCGGTCGACCGGCTCGGCCGGTTCATTCTGCAGGCCGGCTCGCCCGACTATTCCCGCACCATGGGGACCCGCATCCTGCGGGGACGCGCTTTCGACGAAGCCGATGGCACGGGCGCCCCGCACGTGGCCGTGGTGAGCGAGGGCATGGCGCGGGTGCTCTGGCCCGCCGGCGACGCAATCGGACGGCGTTTCCGGATCGACAACGATACCATGCCCTGGATCACGGTTATCGGAATCGCGGAGGAGATGAAGATCCGCACGCTGAACGACGCCCGCGAGTTCACCTACTATCTGCCGGTCTCGCAGTATCCCGGGGTGCTCTTTCCCCAGGTTCTCATGCGGATCCCGGGGTCCGCCCCGGAGTACGTGAACCTGCTCCGGGGCCGGCTCCAGGCCGGGATGCCCGCGGACGTCTACGTCCGGGTCATGCCGCTCGGCGACATGGTGGATCCGACGATGCAGTCATGGCGTTTCGGCGCGACGATGTTTTCCGCGTTCGGTGCGCTGGCGCTGCTGCTGGCGGCCGTCGGGCTGTACAGTGTGATCGCCTACGATGTGGCGCAGCGGACCCGGGACCTGGGCGTCCGGATCGCCCTGGGCGCTTCGGTGTCACGTATCGTATGGTGGGTCCTCGGGCGGGGGCTCGTGCTGGTGACCTCCGGCATTCTGCTCGGCGGCGCCGTCGCGCTGTGGATCGCGCCCCAGCTGGATGACCTGCTGTTCCATCAGCCGTCCCGGGACCCGGCGGTCTTCGGAGCGGTCGCGGCCGCCCTGCTCTTCGTCGGGGCCGTTGCGGCCGCCGCCCCGGCGCTGCGCGCCGCCCGGGTGGATCCCAATGTGGCGCTCCGGGGTGACTGAGCCCGTGCCCGGCGGGCCACGGGTCCGGTCCCGCTACAGGGGGAACTCCAGCAAGATCGCCGGCTCGGGCGACGGCTCACCGCCGACCGATCGATAGAGATCCACCGCCGCGGCATTGCCGGGGCTGGTCAAGACCCAGGCCTGGCGGCACCCGCGCGCCCTTCCGGCTTCCAGGACCGCCCGAAGCAGCGCGGCGCCGATGCCCTGCCGGCGGTAGTCCGGCGCCACCCCAACCTCGTTGATCCAGAGTTCGGGTTGCTTGTCCGGGTGGACGTAGTCCACCGCGGAAGCGAACCCGACCACGAGGTCATCATCGAGGGCGACCGCGAGATGGTGCCGTGGGTCCCGCAGGAACTCCCCGGTGCGCCCGGGGTCGACGGGGTGATCGAAGACATCGGGCGCAACCCGGGTAAGGATTGTTTCGTCTCCCTGGCCGAGCATGCGAATGGTGGCGGGCATGGCGGGTGGTTGAAGGTGATCCGGCCGGCCGGTCATGCGACCCTGCGGGGGCAAGGTACCAGGAGGGGCGGGAGATCCGACAGGCGCCCCCCACATGCGCCGGGCCGCGGGACCGGCTAGGTTGGAAGGAACCCGCGGCGCCCGTGGTCGGCAGATCGTCACCCGAGTGGCTTCCGCGGTTTCTTCCGGAGAGGCCATTGCCCAAGCGCAACTACGGATACGAAAAGAGGCAGAAGGAACTCAAGAAACAG
This sequence comes from Gemmatimonadales bacterium, assembly GCA_050183505.1. GTDB lineage: Bacteria > Gemmatimonadota > Gemmatimonadetes > Gemmatimonadales > GWC2-71-9 > JBFXBG01. The sequence goes on from JBFXBG010000014.1 coordinate 6,031, forward strand.
CGCAAGAAGGACGAGAAGCGGCAGCGCAAACTCGATCGCGCCAACGCCCGCTCGGACAACGAGAATCCCGAGGAGCCCGAGGCCCCGGAGCTTCCGGAACAGGGCTGAGCCTTCAGCCCCTGCGGTCAGTGGCGCGCTCACACGGCTCCGGCACCCGAACTCGCCCGGTCAGCACCGCATGCCGGCGGGTCCGCGCTTCCGGTTTCAGTCGCGCCACAACGCATCCCGCGGCTGGATGGCGACGGCCCGGCGCGTCGGGAGCCAGGTGGCCGCCACCACGACTACGACAATCGTCAATGACACCAGGATCGCCGCCCCGGCTGCCACGGTGAAGGCAATGGGAAAGTAGCGGGAGAATCCCCAGGCGACCGCCAGGGTCAGGGGCAGCGCCACCAGGGCACCAGCACCAAGCTGGCGCGCCCCCTGCCCCAGCAGCATGCCGAGGATCACACGGTCGCTTGCGCCGAGCGCGCGGCGAACACCGAGTTCCCGGGTCCGGCGGCCGATGGACCGGGCCATGAGGCCATAGACCCCGGTCAACGCCAGCAGCAGCGCGAACCCGAAGCATGCGGCGAACAGGCGCGTCACCGACCGGGCGATCAGCGTCGTCTTTCCCAGCATCTCCTCGAAACTCGTGAGGGTGGACGGGATCAGCAGTGGGTCCAGCCGATTGAGCGCCTGATGGAACGCGGCCCGGCCCGCCGGCAGATCGCTGCGGTAGCGGAAGACCACGTCGGCGCCGGTCAGATCGGCCTGGCCCAGCGGGATGTACATCGCGAGCGGACTCCGGTTCCGCGAGAGGGGATTGCCGAGGAGCACATCGTCTACCACGCCGACCACGGTCCGCCAGCTCCTCTCCCCACGCCCCGCAAGCCGGACCTGGCGCCCGATCGGTGAGACGCCGGGCCAGATGCGCGCCGCCAGCGATGCACTGAGAATCACCGTCCCTTCCGACGTTCCCCCGTCCCGGCTGTCGAAGAACCGCCCCTCCCGCAGTCCGATCCCGAGCGGTGCCAGCTGACCGAGGACCGCGAGGATGAAGGCATGCGGCCGGAGCCCGGCCGGCGTACCCCCGGCGATCTCATACGCGCTTTCCTCCCGGGAGATGTCGGCGAGCGGGGCGCGGAGAACCACGCCGTCAATCTCAGGCCTGGACGCAAGCCCGGTAAAGGCCTCCTGAAAGAACCGGTCCCGGGCAGTGGCATCGACGTAGCGCATACCGGGCAGTTCGACCGAGGCCTGGAGCAGGTTGCGGGTGTCATAGCCAAGATCGATGTGCTCCACCCGCCAGGCCACCACCGCCGACATGGTACCGAAGAACATCAACACCGAGACCGTCGCCACCTGGATGACCACCAGCACCCGGGCGAACCGTCCCTCTCTCCGCCCGGCCCCGGCGGAGGGCCCATCCTGCAGCACCGCGGTGATCGAGGTCCGGGCCGCCCGCGTGGCCACGACCCCGCCGAGTACGGCCACGGCAAGTGTCACAAAGCCGCCGGCGGCGAGCAGGACGCCGCGGTCGAAGCCCCAGACCCACCAGAACGGCATGTTGCCCTCGAGGTTGATCCGGGTCCACCGGGTCACGGCCTCCAGACCCCAGGTAGCGAGCAGCGTCGCGAGCACACCTCCCGTAACGCAGAGGATCACGCTCTCCCACAGGCTCTGCATGACCAGGCGCGCACGGGGGGCACCGAGGGCCATGCGGACCGCGGTCTCGCGGGCCCGCTCGTTGGCCCGCGCCAGCAGAAGATTGGTCACGTTGATGCAGGCCAGCAGGAGGATCAGTCCCGCCAGGGTGTTCAGCACCAGGAGCACGAGTGGACCGTCTTCTCCGATCTGGGCCACCGGATAGGGAACGACCGTCAGAACCGCGGCGGGTGCCGGAAGGGTGTCGGCCGGAGGCCTGGCCGAGTGCACCCGGCCCAGCAGGACGGTGAGTTCGGCATCGGCCTGCCGGGCGGTCAACCCGGGCCGGAGCCGCGCGTATGCCTGGACCGCTTCCTGCCCCGGCGCGCGCATGGTCAGGAGCTCGGGCCGGATCGGAAGCCAGGCCTCCGAGGCCACCGGGAAGCCGTACCCCGGGGGCATGACCCCGACGACCCGGGTGAGCGTACCGTTGAGAAGAACACGGCCCCCCACGATACTGCTGTCCTCACCGAAGACCCGGCGCCAGGTCCGGTCGCTCAGCACGATCACCGGCTCGGCACCGGGCTCCTGGTCACCCGGACCGAGCCCGCGGCCCATGGCGGGCCGGGTGCCGGTGACCTCGAAAATGTTCCATTCGGTCGCGGTCGCCTGAATGTTCCGGTTGGCCGCTCCTTCACCCACGATGACTTCCCGGTCGACATAGGCCCCGAGGCCGCTCAAGGTCGTGATCGACGGCCGTACGGCCGCGAGATCCGCAGCGTCGATCGCACGGCTTTCACCGCCGATCTCGAGCTGGAGCCGGACGATTGCGCCGCCGTCCGCTACCGGAAGCGGCTTGAGGATCGCGGTGTGGAGGAAACTGAACGTGAAGATGCTGAGGGCGAGGCCGCCGGCCAGCACCAGCACCGTCAGCAGGGTGAACAGCGGCTGCCTGGCCAGCAACCGCGCGGCGTAGCGGACATCCTGCCAGTAGAACATGCGGGAGGCTCCCGGAGTATGGTCGGGTGCGACGGGGTGTCCGGTCAGGCGTTCGCCCAGACCGGTCACAACCACGTCGGCTGTCGTGCGTGCCATCAGCGCCGCCACGCGGGCCAGGCCGGCCTTCCGCGCCGCATGGTACTGATCACCGAAGGTGTCGGCCATGTCGGCGCCGTACTCGTGCCGGAAGCCGCGAGGGTAGCAGAGGAGGACCAGCAGCCGGTAGGCCCGCGCCGCCAGCCGCCCGAAACGGTCAGGGGTCATGAGCCCGCCGTGCCCGGGAGGAGGTGAGCGGACCGCGCCGATTCGACCAGGCGGCTGAGCCGGGCGGCCTCTGTGGCGGCGGCGCGGCGGCCCGCCGCCGTGATCGCGTAGTACCGGCGCCGCTGATCGGCGGGCGCGTCCGTCCGGCGGCCCGCCGGCCGGACGAGGCCGGCCTCCACCAGTCGTTTCAGGGCGCGGTAGAGCGTCCCGGTTTCGAGCCGGACGCGCCCGCCGGTACGCGCGGCGGTTTCCTGGATGACGGCATAGCCGTGGCGGTCACCCTGGGCCAGGGTGATCAGGACCTCGAACTCGACGGACCGCAGTGGGAGAGAGGCAGGCATGCGGATACTACGTGCGTCACGCACATAGGTTTCACCCGCCCGCGCCGGGTCACCGGTCGAACGGGACGTACCCTTCCCATTCGAGCGGCGTATAGCTGTCGGCGATGGTCAGCCGCAGGAGGTGGTCGAAGAGACCCTCGCCGTTGTCGCTGTTGCTGAGCAGCATGACCCCGATGCCGGTGGCCGGGAACAGAATCACATAGTGCTCGAACCCGTCGCCATGGCCCTCCTTGAAGGCGCCCCATCCGTAGGGCGTCCGGAGCAGCCCCCAGCCAAGTCCGTAGCTGAGCCGGATCGCGTCGTTGGCGGTCGTTTCCTCCTGCGACCCGGGACCGAACTGGGTCCGGGACCGGATCCGGATCCGGGGGGTGAACATTGCCTTCCAGGACGAACTCGCGAGCCCCCGGCCCTGCAGGACGGCTTCGAAGAACCGGGCCAGGTCGTCCGTCGTGGTTTCCAGGGTACTGGGCGCCCGGGCGGTGTTGTCCTTGTCCCTGGGATACGTGGTGCCGTCGGTCCGGTGCCCCAGGGCATAGTCGCGCTCGAAGCGCGGCTCCCAGGTGTAGCTGGACGTCGCCATGCCGTAGGGCTGGAACAGGAGCTCCAGGGCGAGCTGCTCGAGCGGCCTCCCCAGCATCCGCTCCAGAACGACCTGCAGGAAGGTCATGCCTTCACCGGAGTAGCGGTAGCGCGTGCCGGGCTCGAAGTGGATCCGGAGCTTCTGGTCCGGCTCGAACCAGCGCCAGTTGGGCAGGCCGGTCGTATGGCTCAGGCTCATGCGGGCGGTGATCCGGCGATAGCGGGGATCGTCCTTGAGATCGCTGAGATCGTCGTGCCAGTCGTCACCCCGGTTCTGCCAGAGCGGCTGGTCCACATACTGCTGCAGCGGGGTATCGAGATCGAGGGTTCCCCGCTCTACCAGCTTCATGACCAGAACGGCAAAGACCGGTTTGCTCAGGGACGCACCGTAGATCTCGGTGCTGGTCTTCAGGGGACGCCGTTCCGGCAGGCTGGCCCAGTCAAAGGCGCGGGAGTAGACGATACTGGAGTCGTTGAAGACGGTAACCGTAAGCCCCTGCACCCGCGCGCGGCGGCGGAGGCTGTCGATCCGCCGGGTGAGGCCCGCGGTGTCGATGGTGGTCCCGTCCAGGGGGTTTATGCGCTGCTGCGCGGCAGCCGGAGTACCGTTGATGGCAAGCGCGCCGAGCAGGCAGGCGGGCAGGAAGATTCCAGGGAAGGAGGCATGTTTCAACAGGAGTTTCACCAGTCCGCTCCGGTGTTCGCTGTCAGGAATCCTCGCGGCGAGTTGATGGCTGCAACCTGACACGGGTCACCGGAGCAGCCATTTCCCCAGCTGGAGAGCGGCACAGAGGACCGCACCGACCAGCGCGTTCGCGAGGATGACGGCAAGGGCTTCCCCGGCCGCGCCGAAGCGTTGCGCGACCCGGGAGCGGCCCGCGAGCGGATGACGGCCCAGCAGCCGCTCCACCACACTCCAGGCATTGAGGAACTCGGCGCGGGCGCCCATCCACCGGTCGACCAGAACCATTACCACCAGGCTCAACAGGGAAAGCACCAGCGCGAGGCGGAGCATCAGCCCGTCACCGGATCCCCGACCTCCAGGATCCCCTCCGCCAGATGCAGCGCGTTCTGTCCGAAGTGCACCTCGCCGTCGCGCTTTCGGAACGTGGCCAGCGTCGCCAGGGGTTCCTTCCCCTTCACGCCCGTCTCGGGATCCACTGTGGTCAGCACACAGCGGGAGCATGGTTTCACGACCCGGAACGGCACCGTGCCGATGCGGATCTCCCGCCAGCCATCTTCAGCGAAGGGCACCGTTCCGGAGATCACCAGGTTGGGGCGGAAGCGGGTCATCGACACCGCGGCGGAGAGGCGCCGGTTGAGTTCGTCCAGTGATGCCTCGCCAAGTATCAGGAATGGAAACGCATCGGCAAAGCTCACCCGGCGCTCTTCCGGCACCCGGCCCGGATCGACCCGCCGCAGCGTATCCTCCGGCATATACACGACGCGCATCCGGCCCCCCAGAAACCGGCTGAACCATTCCGCCACGGCGTCCCCCTGGTCGCAGGCCTCAACCGTATCCTTCCACACGCGTACCGTCGCGGGCGCCCCGTCTTCCCTGGCGGAGACGACCTGCTCGATCATGCCCGGGGCCCGCACGATGACGCCGTCGCCGACCAGCTCCACCCGGATGAGCGCCATTCTGGGTGCTTCACGCTGAGTCAGCAGCCCGCCGTCGGGCTTCACCACCATCCAGCGCCGGTCCAGATGGATGCCGAAGTCGTCGAGCCTGGCCCGCGCCACCTGGATGCCGCGACAGGACTTGATCGGGTAGAGCGCGATGGTGGAGAGGTGCATGATGACAGCAGTGAGAAGGGAGAAGTGAGAAGGGAGAAGGGAGAAGGTAGAAGCGAAAAGGGGTGAAGAACGGCCTTCTCACCGCGGTCCTTGCCGCCGGCGTCTACTGCTCCTGGCCGAGTCCGGTAATCTCCACCCGCGTCCCCTGCCCCGCCACGCTGGTGACGTCGATCTCCGCGCCCCAGCCCTCCACCAGACGGCGGACGATCGACAGGCCCAGGCCGGAGCCGCTCGTCGTGGTGGAGAAGCGGGGCTCAAAGATGCGGGGAAGCTGATCCGGGGGGATCCCGCGGCCGTCGTCGGCCACGATGACCCGGCCGGGCTCGACCGTCACGGTGATGTGACGGGCGCCGGCATCCCGGCCATTCTCGAGCAGGTTCACCAGGGCCTCTTTCAGTTCATCCCGCCGGGCCACGGCCATGACCGGGCCGGGTGCGACGACCTCGACGCCGGTTCCCCCTTCCCCCAGGGTGTACAGCTGGACCACTTCGGTCGCGGCGGCGGTGAGGTCGAGCCGCTCCAGCGGCCCGGCGGACTCGGCCGGCGCGCCGAACCGGCTGAAGGCCCGCGCGATGGTATCCAGCCGGTCGATCTCGGCCAGGATCCGGGCTGAGGTTTCCCGCAACGTGGTGTCGAAGTCTCCCCGCCGGTCGTGGTGCACCCGTTGCAGGTGCTGGATGCCGAGCCGGAGCGGTGTCAGCGGGTTCTTGATTTCGTGCGCCACCTGGCGGGCCATCTCGCCCCAGGCCAGCACCCGTTCCGCCCGGGAGACATCCGTCAGGTCATCCAGAGCCAGCACCACACCGCTCAGCTCGGTGGCGAGCCGCGCCGCCTGAAGCCGGATACGGCGGCTGTCGGCATCGAGTTCGACGGCGGCGATCTCTTCCGGGCCGCCCGCCAGGTAGCCGGCCACGACGTCGAGCAGGGGCTGCCACGCAGGGCCAAGCCGGTTCTGCAGCGGTTCGCCTTCGCTGAGCTCGGTCCCGAGAATCTCGGCTGCCCGGCGGTTGGCCAGGAGCACGCGGCCCCCGCGGTCCACCGCCACGACGCCGGTGGCGACGTTGGCCACGACCGTCGCCAGACGGCGCCGGGCATCCTCCAGGGCAGCCTGGCTCGCCCGGATGTCGGCGGCCATGCTGTTGAACGAGCTGAAGACGGCTTCGAATTCCGCCGGCGGATTCAGTGCGTCCACCCGGGCCGACCGTCCCTGCCCCAGTTCCACGGCGGCACGCCGCAGGTCCGCCACCGGCCGCGAGAGGGCCCGGCCCGCGGCCCGCGCGCCGGTCACCGCCCCACCCACGCCGATCAGCGTTGCCAGCAGCAGCACCAGGATGAGATCCAGCTGTTGCTCGCCCAGATCGGGGTCCAGGGCGGGCTGGGGTGTCGCGAGGACGCTGACATCCTCCGGCGGCCCGGGTCGGACGACGCGGTAACCGATCCGCACCGCCGGCCGGGCGTAGTCCGCCGGCCGGGTTTCTTCGAGGTCGTCCTCCAGGGCAAGCGGGACGAAGGCGCCGGCCGGCATGAGGGGCGCCACCAGTCCCAGGTCGCCCAGCACCGCGCTGCTGGTCGCGCCCAGGCGTCCCCCGCGGTAGACCGCCAGCTCGGCATCGATGCGCCGGCTCAGGTCGGCCAGGCTTTCGCTCAGGCCGGCCACCGGCGAATGAATCAGGCTTCCCGCGGTGAGGACGGCATCCCGCAGCGTCTGGGTCACCAGCAGATCGCGGCTTCGATCGGCCTCGTCGGCCAGCCGGGTGAAACCCCACACGGCGAACCCGGCTGCCGGTATCAGGAAGAAGAGCGCCAGCGTCACCGTCAGGCGCGCGTGGTAGGATCGGGCCCAGCGGCGGACCGGCCAGGGCCGGAACCGCGCTCCCGCGAGCCATTCCGCCAGCAGCCAGAGCAGCGCCAGCAGGGCGATGTCGAGCATCACCACCAACGTTCCGCGGACCAGAATCGGGGTCGGGCCCCTCATGTCCACTTCGGCATGGAGGTGCCGGACGCCGCCGGGGACCTGCAGCTGCCGCTCGCCCCGGATGCGCCAGCCGTCCCGCCGCCAGCGGAGCCGCAGGCTGTCGGCCGCGACACCGGGCTCGGGCAGCGAGAGGCTCAACGTGTAGAGCGGTGGGTCGGCCGACTGGCGGTGCAGCAGCCGGCCCAGCCGGTCCGGCTGGATCAGCCGCGACTGGGGCCCGACACCGACGGTCATGACCTGGTCCGGGCCCAGCCGCTGCAGCAACACCGTGTGCATGCCGGGCACCCGGTGGAGCGGGACGATCTCCCGGTTCATCGAGGAGTCCATGCTCTGGACCAGGGTCGAGAGGAGCGCCGCGCCCAGGTCCAGTGAATCCAGACTGACCTCGACCAGCCGCTCCCCGCGGGAGGTCCACAGGCCCAGCTGGGTGGGATAGTCCTGCGCGCCCAGACTGGAGGTCTGCCAGTCGGCATACAACTCGGTGGCGGTGGCCGGTGGCACACCGCTGCGGACCTGTTCCCCGAAACGTTCCAGCGACCGGATGGTGAGCGGATCGGGTTCGCGGCCGAGGCCCCCCACATCCTGACGCGCGACATCCACCCGGCCCTCGAGGACCGCGCCCCAGGTGATGAGCGCGGCCGCACATCCGGCGACGATGGCGATCCCGGCCACCGCCCCGCGGCCGGGCGATGGGCGGGTGACCAGGAAGAGCGCCGGGGTCCAGAGGAAGGTGTACCAGGGTGGCCAGCCGATCCCCACGCCCCAGACGTAGACGCCCGCCACCGCGGCCAGAATGGCGATCGCGGCGCCGATCCAGATCGTCCGCGGCGTCCGGTCGACCAGACGCTCTCCGCGGAAGAGGGCGGCGGCGAGCACGATGGGCGCGGCCGTGGCCACCAGCAGGGTCATCTGCCAGATGAGCCAGAGACCCATCGACACGCCGGTCGCCGGTGGGGTGATGCCCCGCCCCAGTTCCCGCATCGCGTAGGGGGCCAGGAGCAGCAGGGCGGCGCCGGCGGCGACCGAATACCAGCGAACCGGCATCCGCCGCCGCCAGAGGACCACCGCGATCAGCGTCCCCAGGATCGAGGAAAGGGCCAGCACGCCGGCGTTGACCGACAGCGGGCCCAGCAGCGGGCGGAAGAAGGTGGCCGGTGAGAACCAGGAATCGAGACCCAGGAGGACTCCGAGGGGCGCGCGCCAGGCGACCCAGACCAGCAGCGCCACCACACCCAGCCGCGGCACGGTGCCGGGAACGACCAGCAGCGCCGCGAAGAGCACCAGCAGCGACAGCAGGCCGACCACCAGGCCCGTCTGGGCCAGGGCCTGGTCCTTGAACGAGCCCTGGGCCGGCGGCTGTGGCTGGGCCACGAACAGGGGGCGGGTGCCGCCTTCGACCGGCTCCTCATAGATGAACGCGTCGCCGGTGGCCGGAGCAGCCCCGGGCGGGTAGATAACCAGGTCGGCTCCGGTTTTCTTACGGAACTGTTCGGTCAGGCTCCCGGCGCGGTCCGGCACCGCCGGATGGGCCCAGAGCAGCACGCTGGCTACGGCGGTGCCGCCGTCGGGCAGCGGTCGGGAGGATTCCAGCACCGCGTAGAACGGGGTGATGCGCGCGACCAGTCCGGTGCCTCCGAGGCGGGGAGCCAGCCGGAAGCGACCGGACCAGGCGCGAGGGGCTCCATCGGGATCGAAGACCGCGACACCCAGGTCCGGCCTCCCGCCGGCCGCGACGCGCGCGAGCCGGTCGAAAGCGTCCCTGGTCGGAAGATCGGCCGCGGCAGCCGCCTGAGAGACCGCCTCTTCCGCCCGGCGATGGACGGTGCGAAGCTCTCCGGAGAGGGCCTGGAAGGCGCGGTTGATCAGCCGCTCGCGGACGGCGTCCCACCGGGTATCGATCCGGGCGAGCCGCACCTGGGAGACCACCAGCGCCACCAGCAGGCCGGTCATCGCCCCCAGGGCGAATCGCCGGCGGGGACCGGGCAGCGGCAGCAGCAGGAACAGCGACAGCATTCCGGCCAGAAGCGCCGGCAGGACCCAGTGCCAGGCTGGCGCAACCAGCCATTCGGCCGTGGCCAGCACCGTGACCACGACCGCCACCCCCCACCAGCGCAGACGATGGATCACGATTCCCGCCCGTGGCGGCTCAAGGAGATGACTCCGGCGGATGTTCGCGACCGCCTGGTTGGCCGGCCCTGGCTTATCGTGCCGGTCGGCACGACCGAGCAGCATGGCCCGCATCTGCCGCTCGGCGTCGACAGTATCATCGTGGAGCGGCTGGCCGACGATCTGTCCGCCCGGTTCGCGATCCCCCGGGCGCCGGTCCTCGAATACGGGGTCAATACCCCGACCCGGTGGACCTTTACCGGCGGCGCGACCCTCCGGCGCAAGACGCTGCACCGGGTCATGAACGAACTCATCGAATCCTGGGAAACGGGAGCCTGCATCCGTGAGTTCGTCCTCCTTACGGCCCAGGGCGGCGAAGCCCACCAGGAAGCCCTGACGACGATCCGGGTCAATCAGGCCCGGGTGAGCGTCGTCGATATCTTCGCCATGGACTTCACCGACCATGTCGAAGGTCCCGCCGGCCCGATCCATGGCGGGGAGATCGACACCTCTCTCCTATTATACATCGCGCCCCACCTGGTCCGGATGGGCGCGGCCCAGGACCACTCGATATCCCCCCGGGCCCAGGCCCGGTATCGGCGGGGCGAGAGCCGGCCGATTCCGGTCGGATCCCAAGGCTCCCTGGGGTATCCCTCCCTCGCTTCGGCCCGAAAGGGAGAACAGTTGTATAAGTTCATACTCGATCGGGTGGCGGAACGGTGTTTCACTTTCATGCCCGAACCGGCAACTGGGGGCTGACATGCGTACACCCATGCTCGCACTCGCGCTGGCGGTGTGGTCCGTCCCGGCGGCCGGGCAGGTGGTGGATGAAGGCACCTTCGTGGTCCGCCAGGCGGGCCGTGAAATCGGCCGGGAAGACTTCTCGATCGAGACCGGGCGGCAGGGGGGCGCGCCGGGCACCAGCCTGCGGACCCATGTCCGGTTTCCGTCGGTCCGGCCCCAGTTCGAGTGCGAAGCGATCCTGGAACGGCGCCCCGGCGGGGAGTTCGTCGCGGCGCAGTTCGATATTGCCGGCAAGGCCGGGGCCCGGCGCATTCTGGCCGAAGCCAGCCGCCAGGTGCTGCGGATCCACACCGCCGCCAACGGGTCGGAGGCGATCCGGGAGATGCCGGCCCGGCCGGATCTGGTGATTCTGGACGACAGCCTGTTCGCCCTGTACGCGGCCGTGGCCGAGCTGGCCAGCGAAGGGGGAACCAGGCTGACGGGGGTGTTTCCCCGGAGCGGCCGGCGGACCGCGTTCCTGGCCCGCCGGGTGGTGCCGGGCAACGATTCGGCTTCCACCCGCATCCTCTTGTCCGGCGACCTCACCGGCACCATCTGGATGGATGAAGACGGGCACGTGACCCGTCTGGAGTTCCCCGCCACACGCCTCGAGATCCAGCGCCTGCGGCACTAGGATCTGGTCGGGTTCTCAAGGCCTAAGTCAAATGCCTACATCCATTTGCACCGGTTGTGTCGCAGCTTGAAACCTGCGGAAGCTTGCCCGCGTAGGGCAGGCAGTTCTCTATCCCTGAAGAAAAGGAAACTCGTCATGGCACGGTGGTTTGCGCTGTCTCTTCTGGTTGCTGCCCTGCCGGTCGCCGCGGCAGCCCAGAACCCCCCGACGGACACCTTGCAGGCCCCCCTGGCTACCCTCACGCTGACCGAGGCGCTGGAGCAGGCGCGCATCAACGCACCGGATTACCTCCAGGTGGCGAACAACGCCGGCCCGGCCCGGTGGGGGGTCCGGAACGCGTACGGCAGCTTTCTGCCGACGGTGACCGTCAGCGGCGGGGTGGGGTATACCGGTTCGGGACAGTCCAACTTCGGCGGCGGTTTCACCTTTCAGACCTCCCCGATCGTCAGCTCCAGCTACGGTCTCGATCTGAACTGGCAGCTCAACGGCTCGGTGCTGACGGCCCCGGGCCAGCAGAAGGCCAACCAGCGGGCCGTGATCGAAGACATCGCCAATGCGGGGTCGCTGCTCAAGTTCAACATCACCAACCAGTATCTCACCTCGCTGCAGGCCTCGGCCCAGGTCACGGTGGCGCAGCAGCAGGTCCAGCGTCAGGAAGACTTCCTCAAGCTGGCGCAGGCCAAGTACCAGGTGGGGCAGTCGACCCTGATCGACGTGCGGCAGGCCGAGGTGCAGAAGGGCCAGGCGGAAATCGCGCTGCTCCGGGCGGTCCAGGCGGACAACGAAGCCAAGCTGGAGTTGTTCCGGCGGATCGGCGTCGTGCCGCCGGTGACGGTCGGCCGGGTGGCGTTGACCGATTCCTTCGCCGTCACTCAGCCGAGCTTCGATCTCCAGCAGCTGCTGACGCTGGCCGAGGACCAGAACCCGGAGCTTCGGGCGCTCAAGGCCCGGGAGGACGCGGCCCGCTGGAACACCCGGGCGGCCAAGTCCCGATTCCTCCCCTCGATCTCGGTGTCGGCGGGCTGGAGCGGCTTCACCCAGCGGCAGACGGATGAATCCGTGCTGCTGGCCAACGCCCAGGCGGGCGCGCTGGGCGGGGCCCGCGACTGTTTCTATCAGGACTCGCTCCGCTCGGCCCTGGGCTTCCCGGGAGTGGTGGGAACCTGCTACGCCGCCAACGGACTGGATCCCGCCACCCTGCAGCTGGACGCGGCCACCCGGAGCGCCGTGCTGGCCTCGAACGACATCGGGCTCTTCGACTTCACCGGGCAGCCGTTCAGCATCCGGCTGGGGGTCACCCTGCCGATCTTTACCGGGTTCGGGCGGTCGCTGCAGGTGAGCCAGGCCCGGGCGCAGCAGGAGGACGTGTCGGAACAGGTCCGGGCCCGTGGCCTGCAGGTGCGGGCGGAGGTCGAGGCCCGGTATCTCGGATTGCAGACCTCGTTCCGGGCGATCGCGGTACAGCAGGCCAACCGGGAAGCGGCGCGGGATCAGTTGCGCCTGGCGCAGGATCGCTACCGGCTGGGGAGCGGCACATCGCTGGAACTCTCGGACGCGCAGAACGCGCTGACCCGGGCCGAGGGTGATTACGTGAATGCGGTCTATGACTATCACAAGGCCGTCGCCGCGCTCGAAGCGGCCATCGGCCGCCCACTTCGGTAAACGAGAAGGAAATGCCAATGTCCCGTCGCATGAAACTCGGTCTGACTGGAACACTCCTCCTCGCGCTGGTCGGGATTCCGCTCGCCCTCGGCGCCGCCCGCAAGGGCAAGGGCGCGACGGCGGTCCGTCTGGATCAGGTGACCCGGCGGGACCTGGTCGCGACCGTGACGGCCAGCGGCCGGATCGACGCCAAGACCTCGGTGGACATCAGTGCCGACATCACGGGCCGGATCACCCGGCTCGGCGTCCGGGAGGGTGACCTGGTCCAGAAGGGGCAGTTCCTGCTCCAGATCGACCCGACCACCTACCAGGCCGCGGTGTCCCGCGCCGAGGCGCTGCTGGCGTCGGCCCAGGCATCGGCGGTCCAGGCCCGGGCCAACATGGATCAGTCGGAGCGGAGCCTGAAGCGGGCCCGGGATCTGCAGGCGTCCGGCTCGACCCTGATTTCGGAGGAGGCGGTGGAGCAGGCCCAGACCGCCTACGACGTGGCGGTCGCGAACTACAACAGCGCCCGGGCGCAGGTGGAGCAGTCCCGCGCATCGGTTCAGGAGTCGCGCGACAATCTGTCGAAGACCCGCCTGGTCGCCCCGATGGCGGGCCGGGTGGTGCGCTTGGCGGTGGAAGAGGGCGAGGTCGCGGTTCCGGGGACCTTCTCCCGGGAGACCGGCCTGCTCATGACGATCGCCGATCTGTCGGTGATCCTGGCCAAGGTCCAGGTCGACGAGACCGACGTGGTGCGGCTGCACCTGGGCGATTCGGTCCGGGTGGAGATCGACGCCTTCCCGGACACCGGCTTCACCGGCCGGGTGACCAAGATCAGCCAGAGCGCGCAGCTCACCGCGACCCAGACCGCGTCGGGCTCGCAGGACCGGGCGGTGGACTTCGATGTGGAGATCACGCTGGACAATCCGCCGCAGGACATCCGCCCCGACCTGAGCGCGACGGCCCGGATCGTGACCGACACCCGGAAGAACGCGCTTTCGGTGCCGATCATCGCGCTGACGGTGCGGGAGCACGAGGTGGTACCCAATGAATCGGTGGCGGGCGACAGCACGGCCGAGAAGAAGAAGGATGCCGAAGGCGTGTTCGTGGTGCGGGACAACCTGGCGTACTTCCAGCCGGTGAAGGTCGGCATCGCGGGGGAGGAGCACTTCGAGATCCTCGACGGCCTGAAGGAAGGGGACACGATCGTCGCCGGAACCTACCAGGCCATTCGGGAGCTGAAGGACAGCACCCGGGTCCGGAACACCGCGACCGACTCCACGAAGGCCGGAGGCAAGCAGCCGTGACCGACGTCATCATCTCCTGCGAGTCGCTGACCCGGCAGTACGACATGGGCGGCGAAGTGGTCCATGCGCTGCGGGGCCTGAGTCTGGAAATCCGGCGCAACGAGTACGTCGCCATCATGGGCCCGTCGGGCTCGGGCAAGTCGACGCTGATGAACGTGCTGGGCTGCCTCGATACGCCGAGCGGCGGCGAGTACTGGCTCAACGGGCAGGAAGTCTCGCGCCTGTCCGACAACGCGCTGGCCCGGGTCCGGAACAAGGAGATCGGCTTCGTGTTCCAGACCTTCAACCTGCTGCCCCGGGCCACCGCCCTGCACAACGTGGAGCTGCCGCTGGTCTACGGCGGGTTTTCCTCGCAGCAGCGTCGGCGCCGGGCCGGGGCGGCGCTCACCCGGGTGGGGCTGCAGGACCGCATGCATCACCGGCCGAACGAGCTGTCCGGCGGGCAGCGGCAGCGGGTGGCCATCGCCCGGGCGCTGGTGAACGAGCCCTCGATTCTGCTGGCGGACGAGCCGACCGGCAACCTCGACAGTACGACGAGCGAGGACATCATGCGGGTCTTCGGCCACCTGCATGCCCAGGGGCAGACCATCGTCCTGGTGACCCATGAGCCGTCGATCGCCGCCTATGCCCACCGGATCGTGGTGATCCGGGACGGCACCATCGACAGCGACCAGGCGAACCCCAGTATCGCGGCGGCCTGACCATGCCCTTCTACGAAGCGATCGCCATCGCCCTCAACGCCATCCGGTCGCAGAAGCTGAAGAGTTTCTTCTCGGCCATCGGCGTGCTCATCGGCGTGACGTTCCTCATCGCCGTCGTGTCCATCGTGCAGGGCATGAACGTCTACATGACGGATCGCTTCGCCAACGCCCTGGTGGGAGTGAACACGTTCAAGTTGCGGCAACGGCCCAACTTCGTCGCCGGCAACGTGCCGGACGACGTCTGGATGGCCTGGCGCCGGCGTCCCCGGATCACCTACGCCGACGCCGATTACGTGTCCGAGCGGCTGACCACGCCGGTCACCTCGGCCAAGTACTGCTCCGACCGGGTCGAGCTGAGCTACAGCGGCAAGGTCGCCAAGGACATCGACCTGGTCGGGACCGAAGAGAGCTATTTCCGGATCAAGGGATACAACCTGAGCGCGGGCCGGGCATTCACGCCGCAGGAGGTCCGGGCCAATCAGACCGTGGTCGTGATCGGCCATCTGGTGGCGGACAAACTGTTCGAGGGCCAGGACCCGCTGGGGAAGGAAGTGAAGATCGGGGGCCTGCCCTACCGGGTGGTCGGGGTGGTGGAGTCGCAGGGCACGCTGTTCGGCCTGTCCATGGACAAGTTCGCCATCATGCCCTACACCGCCCCGGCGCGCCGGATGATCTGCCCGATCAACGTGCTGGACGAGGTGGTCTACAAGGCGTCCAACACCGAGGACCTCCGGTCCGCCATGGGCGAGGCCGAGGCCCTGATGCGCAGCCGCCGGCGGCTCAAGCCCGGGCAGGAGAACAACTTCACGCTGGAAACCTCGGAAGCGATTCTGAGCAGCTGGGAGAAGATCTCCGCCGCGCTGGTGAAGGGCGGCGCGGGCCTGGTGTCGATTTCCCTGGTCGTGGGCGGCATCGTGATCATGAACATCATGCTGGTGGCGGTATCGGAGCGGACCCGGGAGATCGGCATCCGGAAGGCACTCGGCGCCAGGCGGCGTGACATCCTGGCCCAGTTCGTGGTGGAATCGGCCACCCTGTCGACCATCGGGGCGGCCGCCGGCGTCGGCAGCGGGATCGGGCTCGCCTTTCTGGTGAAGTCGCTGAGTCCTCTGCCGGCCGCCGTGTCGGTGCCCTGGATATTCATCGCGGTCGCCCTGGGCCTCGTCGTCGGCATGATCGCCGGGGTCTACCCGGCCGTCCGGGCGTCCCGGCTCGATCCCATTACCGCACTGAGGGCCGAATGACACGTCGCAGCCGGTTCTCGATCGCGCGCCTGTTCGAAGGCGTCGTCATCGCGCTCGATTCGATCCGGGCCAACAAGGTCCGGGCCTCGCTGACGATCCTGGGGATCGCCATCGGCGTCACCGTGGTGATCTCCATGGGCTCGGCGATTACCGGGATCAAGCAGAGCGCGGTGGACATCATCGACCAGCTCGGGCCGAAGACGTTTTTCGTCTTCCGCTACTGGTCGGGCGGCATCAATATCTCGGACGGCTCGGACGAGCTGTCACCCTGGCGGCGCAATCCCTGGCTCACGCCGGAGGATGCCGACATGATCGCCGCGCTGCCCGCGGTGAGCGACGTGAACATCGGGGAGTATTCCAACGGACCCGTCAGTTCGCGCTTCGAGAACATCAAGAGCGTGAACGTCGCCGGGTTTTCGCCCAGCTGGATCGTGGTCAACGGCGGCGAGATCGTCTCGGGCCGGAATTTCACCGAAATGGAGTACGCGGCCGGCAGCCGGGTCTGCATCATCAACGACAAGCTGGCGGACATGCTGTTCCCCGGCCTGGATCCGCTGGGCAAGCGCATCCGGGTCTTCGGCGAGCCGTTCGAGGTGGTGGGCCTCCATGTCGAGGCAGCGTCGCTCTTCTCCAATGCGGATGAGCCCCGGCTGGCCATGCCCCACACCACGTTCATGAAGGTGGCGGACTACTGGAAGGGCTGGATGCAGATCGCGGTCATCCCGACGGAAACCGCGACCGTCAGCGAGGCGCAGGACCAGGTGATCGCGGCCCTCCGGACCAGCCGGGGCCTCAAGCCGAGCCAGGACAACAACTTCTCGGTGGTGAGTTCGGACAAGTTTCTGGAATCGTTCAACCAGGTGACCAACGGCTTCTTCCTGGTCATGCTGGCCCTCTCCGCCGTCGGTCTCATGGTGGGCGGCGTCGGTGTCGTGGCCATCATGATGATCTCGGTCACCGAGCGGACCCGCGAGATCGGCGTCCGCAAGGCGCTGGGCGCCACCCGGGGCGAGATCATGTTCCAGTTCCTGGTCGAGGCCGCCACGCTCACGCTGGTGGGCTGCCTCATCGGCATGATCCTGGGCGGCGCGGTAGCCTGGGGCATCCGCAGTTTCGCGCCGACCATCCAGGCATCCGTGCCGCTCGGGTCGGTGGTGGCCTCGATCATCGCGGCGATCTTCACCGGCGTGCTCTTCGGACTCTACCCCGCCAACAAGGCGGCCAAGCTGGATCCGGTGGACGCGCTGCGGTGGGAGTAGAGGAAACAAGGAAGAGGTGAGAGGTGAGAGGTGAGAGGGCCGGGAGTAGGCATCCGCGCAGGATGCGGACTCCCGGCCCCTTTCACCTCTCACCTCTTACCTCTTACCTCTTCACGCTCCATCCCGCGCCCATCCCGACCGCCGCCAGGCTGAACGACACCGGAAAAAGCAGCACCGGCACACCGGTGCCAAGCAGATAGACCGCCGCGCCGGCCACCAGCGGAGCGGCGAGCATGGCGGCCGCCCGGCGGGGAATGCCACCCGCGTGGGCCACAACGAACTCGATCCCGGGCACGACCACCAGGCCCAGCAGAAGCAGGGGCAGGAGCTCGGAGCCCGCCCAGCCTGTCAGCTGATAGGCCAGGGCGCCTGCCGTCGGGTTCCACTCTCCCCGCAAGGCCCCTTCCAGAAACCCCAGGAGGAAGCTGGCGGGGACGAACCCCGCCAGGTAGAGCAGCAGGTTGTAGATCCACCTTCGCACGCGCCCTCCAGACGGTGGGAGGTACGTCACCGGCTTAACGGGTCCACCCGCCGGACGTCTCTCTTCCTGACCGACGAAACATTGGACACGTTACCCGGGAAGAACCTCATGCGATACTCCGCTCTTGCCCTGGCCGCCGGCCTGATCCTGGCCGCCGCGCCGGCCGCGGCGCAGGCACATCCCCGTCATCCCCGGCCCGATCGCCCGCGGGCGGACCGGCTGGAGGACCGGCGGGACCGGCGGGAGGACATCCGCGACCGCCGTGAAGACCGGTTCGATCGGCGTCACCACGGCGGGCGCCTGGACCGGATCGAGGACCGGATCGATCGGCGGGAGGACATCCGGGACCGCCGCGAGGACATCCGCGACCGCCGGGAAGGCCGATTCGACCGGCGCCATCCACGCGGATTCCGCTGGATCTGATTGCGTCCCACCAGCGCGAGGCCGGCCCGCACCACGCGGGCCGGCCTCCGCGTCATCCGGCCGTCCTTCCCCACCACAAGGTCCCGTCTAGATTACCCGGATGCCATTCGGGGAAGCTCTCGTTCTCGCCCTCCGGGCCATCTGGAGTTCCAAGCTCCGGTCCTTCTTCACACTCCTCGGCATCATCGTGTCCGTCGGATTCCTGGTGGCTGTGGTCGCGATCATCCAGGGAATGAACGCGTACGTGAAGGAAAACATCACCGGTGCGGTGATCGGCACCAACTCCTTTCAGGTCCGGCGCACCCCCATCGCGGTCGGCCTGCTGGACGACGAACAGATCAGGGCCCTGGCCAAGCGGCCGAACATCACCCTGGACGACGCCGAGGTCGTCCGGCGGGCCCTGCCCGAGGCCCAGGCGGTCGGTTTCCAGTCCGGCTGGCCCACGCCGACCAACGATATCACCTACCGGAGCCGGACCGTCGGCGACGTCCTGGTGTTCGGCATCACGCCGCCCTACCAGATCGTACGGGACTACGTCTTCGCCGCCGGCGAGCCGCTGTCCGAACCGGACGTCCGGGAGCGACGCTATGTCACCGTCGTCGGGTTCGATGTGGCCGACAAGCTCTTCGGCGATCCGGAGCGGGCCATCGGCCGCAAGATCAGGATCGGGGGCCGCCAGGTCACCGTGAAGGGGGTCATCGCCCGCAAAGGCAAGGTGCTGGGTCAATCGTTCGACGGGTTCGCCCTGCTCCCCTACTCGACGTTCGAGGCCTGGTACGGGCGCCGCAAGACCACGGTAGTCTCGGTCAAGATGGCGGAGGCCTCCCAGGTGCAGGCGGGAATGAACCGGGCCGAAGAGGCCATGCGCATCGCCCATCGCCTGCGTCCCGGCGAGGAGAACGATTTCGCGATCGACAAGGCCGACGCCCTGGTGGCGTTCTGGCAGAGCCTGACGCGGATCCTCTTCACCGTGATCCCGGCCATGGTGTGCATCGGCATCGTGGTCGGCGGCATCGTGATCATGAACATCATGCTGATGACGGTCAACGAGCGCACCCGGGAGATCGGCATCCGGAAGTCGCTCGGCGCCACCCACCGCGACATCCTGCGGCAGTTCCTGGTGGAAGCGATCGTCCTGTCGACCCTGGGCGGGCTCCAGGGCGTCGTGGGCGGGTGGCTCCTGGCGGTCATGGTGTCCCAGTTCACGCCGCTGCCGGCCCGGGTCACCCTGTGGTCGGTCAGCGTCGCGCTGGCGCTGGGCGCGGGCACCGGGATCCTGTTCGGGGTCTACCCCGCGAGCCGGGCCGCCCGGCTGGACCCCATCACCGCCCTGCGGAAGGAATAGCCCGTGTTCCAGCGGATCGGTGAAGGCGCTCTCGTCGCCCTCGATGCGATGCGATCGAACAAGCTGCGCTCGGCGCTGACCGTGCTGGGCGTGGTGATCGGCGTCTCCACCGTCATGGCCATGGCTTCGATCGTCCAGGGGATCCGGACCCAGATCTTCAACGCCCTGGAGACCGCGGGCCCTACCGCGTTCTATGTCGTCCGGTTCTGGTCCCAGACACCGTTGAATCCGGACAATCTGCCCAAGGAAGTCCGGATCCGGCCGGTCCTGCGCGAGAGCGACGCGGAGGCGGTGAACCGGGTGCCCGAAATCGGCTACGCCGGGCTCTGGATCCAGCTGTTCCAGCGCATCGAGTACCAGGGAATCCGGACCCAGGCGCTCACGGTCTGGGCGGCCGACGACCACTACATGGACATCCAGGGTGGTACCCTGCTGACCGGACGGTTCTTCACCCGGTCCGAACTGAGCGGGGAACCCGTCATTGTTCTGGAAGAGGCGACGGCCGACCGGCTCTTCGGCCGGGTGAACCCGCTGGGCCGGACCGTAAGGGTCGGAGGCGTCGCGCTGCGGGTGATCGGGATCTACAAGAAGCCGGAGAACATCTTCGAACCGCCGGGCCAGGTCACCGGCGGGATCGTACCGTACCGGATGGCGCGGTTCAATTTCCGGTACGACGAGACCAACGCGCTGTTCATCGCCGCCAAGGGCCGGCCGACGGTCGATGTGAAACGGGCGCAGGATCTGGCGACCGTCGCCCTGCGGCGGGAACGGAAGCTGCGGCCGGGCGTGCCCAACACCTTCGACCTGGTGAGCCAGGACCAGATCCTGGACACGATCAGCAGCCTGACCACGGCGTTCTTCGGCGTCATGGTTGCGCTCTCGGGCGTCGGGCTCCTGGTGGGAGGCATCGGCGTCATGGCGATCATGATGGTGTCGGTCACCGACCGAACCCGGGAAATCGGCCTCCGCATGGCCGTCGGCGCCACCCGCCGGGATATTCTCTGGCAGTTCCTGGTGGAAGCCGCCACCCTGACGTTCCTGGGCGGGTTGCTGGGAATCCTGGTCGGCCTCATCGCCGGGCAGACCCTGAAAGGCGTGCTGAATCTCCAGTCCGGCGTGCCGATCTGGAGCGCCGTCCTGGCCTCCCTGGTCAGCGTGGCCATCGGGCTCATCTTCGGACTGCTGCCCGCCAACCGGGCAGCACGGCTGGACCCGGTGGAAGCGCTGCGGCACGAGTAGGGCGGACAGGCGGACAGGCGGGCAGGCGGATCATCACCCGTCTCACTTCTCACTTCTCCCTTCTCACTTCTCATTTCTCACTTCCCATGCCTGTCGACATCCTCGCCATAGCCGCGCACCGGGACGACGTCGAGCTGACCTGCGCCGGAACGCTCATCCGCGCGGTTGATGCCGGATATCGCGCCGGGATCCTGGACCTGACCGCCGGCGAGACCGGCACCCGGGGCAGCGCGGCGCTGCGGGCCGAGGAGGCCCTCCGGGCAGCGGAGATCATGGGAGTCACCGAGCGGCTCAACGCCGCGTTGCCGGACGCCCATCTGCACAACACCGAAGACGCCCGGCGGGTCGTGGCGGGTTTCGTCCGGCATTTCGCCCCCCGCGTGGTGATTCTGCCCTTCCCCGTCGGCCGGCACCCGGACCACCGCGTCGCCAGCGAACTCGGTCGGGACGCCTGCTTCCTGGCGGGGCTCACCAGATATCCCGCCCAGGGGGCGGCCCACCGGCCGTTCAAGGTGCTGTACGCACTCTCCTACCGGGAGGACCCCGTCAAACCGACCTTCGTGGTCGACGTCAGTGAGCAGTTCGATCGGAAGCTCCGGGCCATCAAGTGCTACGCCAGCCAGTTCGACGGTGCCCGCGCCGCGGGAGAGATCTTCCCCACCGGCCAGGACCTCTACTCGCTGGTCGAGACTCAGAACGCCCACTATGGCTCGCTCATCCGCCGCCGGTACGGGGAGCCGTACTTCACCCATGAAACCATGATGGTGGAGGATGTGGTGGCGATGGGGGTGGAGAGTATGTGATTGCCGGGACGGCCAGGACGGCCAGGACGGCCACGACGGCCACGACGGCCGGGCGGCGGCGGACGCGTCTGCCCCGAGTCACTTCTTGCGCCTCCCTCCTCACGCCTCACACCATCTTCCGCCTCCCCCATTGGGGACTATCTTACCCCCCATGAGCAAGGCCCCGGTTTACCTCGACAATGCCGCCACCACCCCGGTCCGGCCGGAGGTGTTGGAGGCCATGCTGCCGTACCTCAGTCAGACGGCCTTCGGCAACCCCTCCAGCCCCCACCGGTTCGGCCGGGCGGCGCGGGCCGGGCTGGACCAGGCCAAGCGCCAGGTCGCCGCGGCGGTGGGAGCCGAACCCAACCAGGTCATCTTCACCTCCGGCGGTACCGAAGCGGATAATCTCGCCATTATCGGGGCTGCCCTGGCCGCCCGGGATGCCGGCCGGCCGATGCACGTGGTGGCCTCGGCCTGCGAGCACAAGGCGGTTCTGGCGGCGGCCCACGCGGTGAAGCACCTGGGCGGCGAGGAGACGATCCTCCCGGTCGACCGCAGCGGGCTGGTGGATCGCACCGCGCTGGCGCGGGCACTGGCCGCGGGCCCGGCGATCGTCTCGATCATGTGGGTCAACAACGAGACCGGCGCGGTGCAGCCGGTGTCGGAGATCGCCGGGGTGTGTGCCGACGCCGGGGTTGCGTTCCATTCCGATGCGGTGCAGGCCTTCGGCAAGGTTCCGGTCTCGCTGGCGGATCTCCCTTGCACCCTGCTCACGATCTCGGGTCACAAGATCGGGGCACCGAAGGGAATCGGCGCGCTCATCGTGCGGAACCGCAAGGCGGTGGAAGCGATCATCCACGGCGGGGGCCAGCAGTTCGGAATTCGACCCGGCACCGAGAACGTGGCCGGTGCGGTGGCGCTGGGCCGCGCGGCCGAGCTGGTGGCCGCGGAAATCGAAACCGAGAGCGCGCGCCTGGTACGGCTGCGGGACCGGCTCGCCGGGCGGCTCCGCGAAGCGGTGCCGGATGTCGTGATCAACGCCGAGGGCGCGCCGCGCGCACCTCACGTGCTGAACCTGGCGGTGCCCGGGGCCGACAGCGAAGCGATGCTGATGCATTTCGATCTCGCCGGCGTCGCGGTGTCCGGCGGCTCGGCCTGTTCGACCGGCTCCGTGGAGCCGTCCCACGTGCTCACCGCCATGGGGCTTCCACGGGAGCTGGCGCTTGGCGCGGTCCGCTTCAGCCTGGGGCATGAGACCACCGAGAACGACGTGGACCGGGCTGCGGAGGTATTTCCGCAGGTGGTGGCGAAAGTGCGCAAGCTGGCCGGAGTGCTGGGCCGTGGCTGAGGGACGGAACGACCGGACGGTGGAAGGGCGGGAAAGGGCGCCAACCGGTGGCCCCGGGCGCGCGCGCCCGGCCCCGGGCCGCTCGCGTTCCGCCGTTCCGTCCTCCCGCCCTTCGGTCCTGGTTGCCATGTCCGGCGGAGTGGATTCCTCGGTGGCCGCCGCCCTGCTGGTTGAGCAGGGCTACGATGTCGTGGGCGCGACGATGAAACTCTTCTGCTACGGAGACGACGTCCCCGACCGGCCATGCTGCTCGCTGGACTCCATCAATGATGCCCGGGAGGTGGCCCACCGCCTGGGAATTCCGCACTACGTCCTGAATCTGGAGGATCGGTTCAGCCGGCACGTGATCCGGAACTTCGTGGAGGAGTACGCGGCCGGCCGAACCCCGATTCCCTGTGTCCGCTGCAACTCGTTCACCAAGTTCCGGGACCTGCTGGCGCACGCCGAGGCGCTGGACTGCCGCTACATCGCGACCGGTCACTATGCGATCGCCCGCGACGGAGCCCTGTTCCGCGGCCGGGATCCGGCCAAGGACCAGAGCTACTTCCTGTGGGGCATCGACCGCGCGGTGGTGGCGCGGATGCTGACGCCGGTCGGCGCGCTGACCAAGGAAGCAACCCGCGAACGGGCCCGGCAGCTTGGCCTGGTGACGGCGGACAAGCCGGAATCGGTCGAGATCTGCTTCGTGCCGAACGATGACTATGTCTCGGTGCTGGAGCAGCACCTCCCGGCCGACGCCCCCGCGCTGCAGGCCGGTCCGATCGTCACCCTGGATGGGCAGGTGCTGGGGGAGCACCGCGGCTTTGCCCGCTACACCATCGGGCAGCGCCGGGGCCTGCCCGGGGGGTCGGCCGGGCCGCTGTTTGTCGTTGCCATCCGGCCGGACCGGCGCGAGGTGGTGGTCGGCGGAGTCGAGGACCTGGCCGGCCATGCGCTGCAGATCGAAGAGGTCAACTGGCTGGCCGAGCCGCTCGACCGGGGCGACACCTGTGAGGTGCAGATCCGCTATCGGGCCCGGCCGGTGTCCGCGACCGTCGTGGAACGGAGCACGGATGCCCTGAGCCTGGCCCTCACCACGCCGGCCCGGGCCATCACGCCGGGCCAGTCCGCCGTGCTGTACGACCGATCGGGCCGGGTACTGGGCGGCGGCGTCATCGCATCGGTGCCCGCGTCGAGTCCGCGGCCACTCCCCCTGATCACGACCAGCCCCGTTTGAGCATTCCTTCCGGACACCGGGCCGACGTTTTCGTGTCACGCGCTCTCGCTCTTCTCATCGGCGCGCTCCTGGCGCCCGCAGCCCTGGCCGGCCAGCAGCCCCGGCAGCCGCTCACCATCGGCGGCTTCCTCGCGCTCAAGACCGTCAGCGATCCGCAGATCTCGCCGGACGGATCCCGGGTGGCCTACACCGTGACGACGGCGTCGCTGGAGGCCGACCGGAACGTCTCACGGGTCTTCGTCACCGACCTGGACAGGAACATCACCCAGGAGATCCCCGGCGGCGGGGGAAGCGACCGGTCGCCGCGCTGGGACCCCGAGGGGAAGGCGGTGCTGTTCGTCTCCACCCGGGATACCACCCCGCAGATCTGGCGTTTTCAGGTGGACAGCGGAACGATGCTCCGGCTCACCAACCTGGACCGGAGCCTGGGAGATTTCGTGCTGTCGCCGAACGGCAAGGAGCTGGTGTTCACCGCCGACGTGCCCTGGCCGGCACAGCAGGAAGTGGATCTCCGAAGCGCCCCGTGGCCGACCTCCGCCCGGATCTGGACCGATCTCTTCTACCGCCACTGGAACGAGTGGCGCGCCGGCACCCGGCAGCATGTGTTCCGGCTGGTACTGGCAACCGGAGAGACGACCAACCTGACACCGTTCGACCGGGACGTGCCCACGCTGGCCCTGGGCGGAGCGGACCTGGCCTATTCGGCGCCGGGCACCGAGCTGGCGGTGGTCTACAACCCCGATCCGTCGGTGGCCACCAGCACCAATAACGACATTTTCGTGATGAGCCCGGACGGCACGGGCCGCCAGCCGGTCACCAGCAATCCGGCGAACGACCACAGCCCGGCGTATTCGTTCGACAGCCGCTACCTGGCCTATCTGGCCATGTCGGTGCCGGGATTCGAAGCGGATCGGCAGCAGATCTGGCTCTACGAGCGTGCCACCGGCCGGCGCACTTCACTCACGCCGGACTGGGACCTCAGCGTCACGGCCATCGCGTGGACCCGGGATTCCCGCGCGATCATCGCGCAGGTGGAGGAACGGGGTGAGGTGGTCCTCTACCGGATCGACGTGCCGGGCGGCCGGCGGCAGCGCATCCTGGGCGGCGGGGTCAACAGCGACGTCCGCACCGCGGCTCGGGCGGATCGGATGGTATTCCTCCGGCAGACCGCCGCGCGGCCGCCCGAGGTCTACGTCGCCGGCACCGACGGAAGCGATCCCCGGCAGGTGAGTGCGGTCAACAGCCAGGCCCTCGAGGGCCTGGCGCTTACCGCCGCCGAGCCCTTTGCCTACGTCGGGGCGCTGGACGACTCGGTGCATGGCTGGATCATCAGGCCCCCGGGGTTCGATCCTGCCCGGCAATACCCGGTCATCTATCTGATTCACGGCGGCCCGCAGGGCGCCTGGCTGAACAGCTGGCATCCCCGCTGGAACTACGCCATGTTCGCGGCCCGCGGGTACGTGGTGGCCGCGGTGAACTTTCACGGCTCGACCGGGTACGGGCAGACGTTCACCAACAGCATCTCGCGCCACTGGGGCGACTATCCCTACGACGACCTCATGAAAGGGGTCGATTACCTGGCGAGCCTGCCCTACGTCGACAGCACCCGGATCGCGGCCGCCGGGGCCTCCTACGGCGGCTACATGATCTACTGGATGGCCGGGCATACCAACCGCTTCCGCACCCTGGTGGCGCATGACGGGATCTTCAACGTGATGAGCATGGTCGGCACCACCGAGGAGCTGTGGTTCCCGATCCATGAATTCGGCGGCTCCCAGCTCGCCATCGCCGCGCGGGCCATCATGGAGAAGTGGTCCCCGGCGAATTACGCCTCCAACTGGACCACCCCCATGCTTATCATCCATGGGCAGGACGACTACCGGGTGGACCTCTCCGAGGGGCTCCAGGCCTTCACCGCGCTCCGCCTGCGCGGCATTCCCGGGAAATTCCTGTATTTTCCCGATGAGGGGCATTTCGTCCTGAAGCCCCGGAACCGGCGGCTCTGGTGGGGGACGGTGCTGGACTGGATTGACGATCGGACGAGGAACTGAGCTCGGAAGCAGCGAGGCCCGAGCAACGAGTGACGAAGGACGAGAACGGAACCCTGTGCCGGGAGCGATGATGGGCGTTGTTGAGAGTGTCATGGAACAGACCGGGCTGGAGGAGAAGACCGTCCGCACCGGTGTCGGCGGGCTTCTCGCGGCCCTCATGATGT
The DNA here is from genome assembly GCA_050183505.1 of Gemmatimonadales bacterium. Lineage (GTDB taxonomy): Bacteria > Gemmatimonadota > Gemmatimonadetes > Gemmatimonadales > GWC2-71-9 > JBFXBG01. The sequence goes on from JBFXBG010000014.1 coordinate 32,342, forward strand.
CGGCCCGGGGTTCCTTCGGGCCGGTGGAGCGGTTGATTCCCGATACCCAGGCCCTGATCCTGGAGGCGGCGCCGCCGGCGCCGGCCCTGGGCCGGACCGGCGAAATGGTCGCGTTTACCTCGGAACTCCGCACCCCGGCCGGAGCCAAGCGGCTGATTACCCAGCTGGGCCGGGCAGGCCTGGCCCCGGACACCATCGGCCGGATCGCCACGGCCCTGCTGGCATTCCTGCGCCAGCACCTGAACCCGGAGCAGATGAACGCCCTGGAGTCGGCGGTGCCGGGAATCCGGGAGGTGGCGAAGTGAAGCCGGACGGTCGGACGGTCAGACGGTCGGACGGCCGGTCAACTACGGCCAAGACGCCCCGTCGATGCACCGCAGCCGCCTGCAGGCCCGTTCTGACCTCCACCGGCCGTCGGACCGTCGGACCGTCGGACCGTCTGACCGTCTGACCGTCTGACATGCGCCCCCTCCTCATCCGCTGGATCATCAACACGCTCGCGCTCTACGTCGCGGTGAACGTGATGCCCGGAATTCACTTCGACAAGGGGCCGGTGGCCCTGCTGGTCGTGGCCGGGATCTTCGGCATCGTCAACGCTGTCCTCCGGCCCATTCTCACGCTGCTCACCTGCCCGCTCGTGATCGTCACTCTGGGACTGTTCACATTCGTCATCAACGCCATGCTGCTGCTCATCACGGCCTGGTTCTCCCGCCAGTTCGACCTGGGCCTCCGGGTCGACGGGTTCGGGGCCGCGTTCTGGGCCGGACTGGTGATCGGTGTCGTAAGCCTGCTGCTGTCGCTCATGGTGGGAGAGAGCAAGGTGAGGGTTGTGAAAGGTGAGAGGTAAGAAGTAAGAGGGGGTGCGGCTGGGTGGATGAAACGTCATCGAGAGGCAATTCCCGGAAGGAAGGAACCCGCGTGAAGGCGATCTGCCTGCTCGTTCTGAGCCTTGGAGCCGTGACCACTATGCAGGCGCAACAGCCGTCGACCGCATGGCCGATTCACTCGACCGACCGCCCGGCTCCCCCGGTGGTGGCGCCGGGGGCCTACCTGGGCCCGGTCCCGCCCCCGGCGGACGCCATCGTGCTCTTCGACGGCCGGGACCTCTCCGCCTGGCAGTCGGAGAAGGGCGGTCCCGCGGGCTGGAACGTGAAGGACGGGGTGATGGAGGTCGCCGGCGGGAGCGGGTCCATTCAGACCCGGCGCGGCTTCGGGGACGTGCAGTTGCATGTGGAGTGGATGGCCCCTCTCCGGGGCCACGAGGAGGGCCAGGGATGGGGCAACAGCGGTGTGTACCTCATGGGGCTCTATGAGGTGCAGGTCCTGAATTCCTGGCAGAACCCGACCTATCCTGACGGCCAGGCGGCGGCCGTCTACGGCCAGTACCCGCCGCTGGTCAATGCCAGCCGGCCGCCGGGCGAATGGCAGACCTACGACATCATCTTCCACCGGCCCCGCTTCGACTCCCAGGGTGACTTTCTGGCGCCGGCCCGGCTCACGGTGTTCCACAACGGCGTGCTGGTCCAGGATAACGTCTCTCTGTCCGGCCCCACCGCCCACCATGCCCGCCCGCCCTACCAGGCGCATCCCGACCGGCTGCCTCTACTTTTGCAGAACCATGGCGATCCGGTGAGGTACCGGGACATCTGGGTGCGGGAACTGGAATAGGCCGGGCCGGCGGCCGGGGATGCGGTCACTGGCCGCCCCGGCCGTCGCGGTTTACCCCCCCGTTACACCGCCGGGCCGCCAATCCCCCTAGATTTCCGGGTTATGACCGACCTTGCCCGGGCCACTGAGCCGGCACCGGAGGTTGACCTCCGGCACCCGTCCCTGTTCATCAACCGGGAGCTTTCCTGGCTGGAGTTCAATCGCCGGGTGCTGGCCGAGGGTCAGGATTCCCGGCATCCGCTGCTGGAACGGCTCAAATTCATGGCGATCTACGCCACCAACCTGGACGAGTTCTTCCAGGTGCGCGTGGCGGGCCTGAAGGAACAGCTGGCGGCGGGGTACGGGGAGCGGACGGCGGACGGTATGACGCCCGAGGAGCAGCTCCGGGCGATCTCTACCCTGGTGCGGGACCTTCAGCGGCAGCACGAGCAGTGTCTGATGGACGAGGTCCTGCCTGGGCTCGCCGTGGCCGGGGTCCGGCTGCTGGACATGGACCAGGCGACGGCAGAGGAGCGGGCCTATCTGGACCAGTATTTCCAGCGCCATATCTTTCCGGTCCTGACGCCGCTCGCCGTCGATCCGGCCCATCCCTTCCCCTACATCTCCAATCTGAGCCTCTCGCTGGCCGTCGTGCTCCGGGACGCCGATGGGGACGAGCGGTTTGCCCGGGTCAAGGTTCCCAAGATTCTGCCTCGCTGGGTGCCGCTGCCTTCGCCCTGGCGGTTCGTCCCGCTGGAGCAGATCATCGCCGCCAACGTGGAGTCCCTCTTTCCCGGGATCGAGATCCTGGGTTCGTACACCTTCCGGATTACCCGGAACACCGAGTACGAAATCGACCACGACGAGGCCGAGGATCTGCTGAGCCAGATCCAGGAGGAGGTCCGCAACCGCCGCTTCGGCGAAGTGACCCGGCTGGAGGTGCCCCCGTCGATGCCGGCATCGCTCCGGCAGATGCTGCTGGCGGAGTTCGCCGAGGAGTCGGAGTCGCGGGTGCCGTGGCTCACACCGGACGATACCTACGAAGTCCGCGGTCCGATGGACGCCGGCGATCTCATGGCCCTGTCCACATTGGACCTGCCGGCACTCCGGGATCCCCCCTTCCACGCCGTCACCCCGGCCCGGCTCGCCGGACCACGAAGCATCTTCGAGGTGATCCGCGAAGGGGACGTGCTGGTCCACCACCCGTACGAGAGCTTCACCAGTTCGATCGAGCGGTTCATTCAGACCGCCGCCGAGGATCCGGATGTCCTGGCGATCAAACTGACGCTCTACCGTACCGGCGGAGACTCCAGCATCGCCAAACTGCTGCTGCAGGCGGCAGAACGGGGCAAGCAGGTGGCGGTGCTGATCGAACTGCAGGCCCGGTTCGACGAGGAGAGCAACATCATCTGGGCCAAGCGGATGGAGGACGCCGGCGTCCACGTGAGCTACGGCGTTTCCGGCCTCAAGACCCACACCAAGGTGATTCTGGTGGTGCGCCGGGAGGGGGACGGCATCCAGCGGTACTGTCATGTGGGCACCGGCAACTACAACCCCAAGACCGCCCGCCTCTATACCGACTTCGGACTGCTGACCGCCGATCCGGATGTGGGCGCCGACCTCACCGACCTGTTCAACGCCCTCACCGGTTTTGCGCTTCCCACCGGCTACCGCAAACTGATCGTCGCCCCCCGCTACATGCGGGAGCGATTCCTGGCCCTGATCCGCCGGGAGATCGCCCACGCCCGGGCGGGGCGGCCGGCGCGGATCTTCGCCAAGATGAACGCGCTGGTGGATCCGGAGACGATCGTCGCACTGTACGAGGCCTCGCGCGCGGGAGTCACGGTCGACCTGATCGTTCGGGGGATCTGCTGTCTGCGGCCGGGCCTGCCCGGTATCAGCCAGAACATCCGGGTCATCAGCATCATCGGGCGCTTCCTCGAGCATTCCCGCGCCTTCTACTTCCACAACGCCGGCAAGGACGAGATCTACATCGCCTCGGCCGACTGGATGCCCCGGAACCTCGACCGCCGGATCGAGGTGGCCGCACCGGTGGAGGATCCCCAGCACCGGCGCACCCTGCTGGAACTCATGGAGCTCATGTGGCGGGACAACCGCCAGGCCTGGGACCTGCAGCCCGACGGCACCTACCAGCAGCGCCGGCCCGCCTCCCCGGAAGAAGAATGGGCGACACACCGGATGCTGGTGGAGAGGTATGGGAAGGGTGAGAAGTGAGAGGTAAGAAGTGAGAAGTGAGAAGGGCTGGTATTGGAGATCCCGTACCGGGACCTGGCACCAGCCCTCCTCACTTCTTACTTCTCACTCCGTTCAGTGCTTCAAACCCGCCGACTCGGCGAACTCCTTCAGCTTGTCTTCCTGCTCCTGCGTCAGTTTCTCGGGCATGTTCACCTGGACCTGGACCAGTTGATCACCCCGCTGCCCGCCCTTCTGGATTCCCATACCCTTGATCCGGAACTTGCGCCCCGGCTGGGTACCGGGCGGGATGCGGAGAATCACCTTGTGGCCGTCGAGCGTGCGGACCCGGAGCCGGGTGCCCAGGATGGCCTGCGCCAGGTTGATCGGAACCTCGCAGATCACATTGAGCCCGTCGCGGTGGAAGAAGCGGTCCTCCTGCACCTGGAAGGTGACCATGAGATCGCCCGCGGGCATCCCGGCCCGTCCGGGCTCGCCCTGGCCCCGGAGCCGGACCTTGTTGCCCGATTCGGTGCCGGCCGGGACGGTGATGAGCACCTCGCGCTGAGACCGGACCTCGCCCGCTCCGCCGCAGACCGGGCATTTCTCCGAGGGGATGCGCCCCTTGCCGCGGCACTGAGGGCATGGCCGGCTCACCGCGAACCCACCCTGGCCGAAGGTGACCGTGCCGCGCCCCTGGCACTCCGGACAGACCGAGACCTTGGCGCCCGGCGCGGCGCCGCTGCCGTGGCAGGCCGCGCAGCTTTCGCTGATCGGCAGCGTGACCGGAATCTTCCCGCCCAGCGCGGCAATCCGGAACGGGACCTCGACGACGGTCTCGAGGTTCTCTCCCCGGGCCTCGGTCTCTTCCCGCTTTCCGCGGCCGAAGATCGACGAGAAGATGTCACCCAGGCCGCCCAGATCACCGAAGTCGAAGTCGAAGTCCGCCCCGCCGGCCCCGCCGGCCGGCTGCCGGGGCCGCGCGCCGCGCCCGGTCCGGCTGAAGCCCTCGAAGGCACCCAGCTTCCGCATGTGGTCGTACTGCTTGCGCTTCTCGGGGTCCGACAGCACGCTGTGCGCTTCCGAGATTTCCTTGAAGCGCTCGGCGGCCTGGGTGTTGTTGGGATTGGCGTCGGGATGATACTGCTTCGCCAGCCGCCGGTAGGCCTTCTTGATCTCGGCCGGCGTCGCCGAATCGGCCACCCCCAGGATCTGGTAGAAGTCCTTGGCCACGTTCAGATGCTTCCCTGATCCGAGTAGACCTGCACGCGCGCCGGCCGCACCAGGGTCCCCTTGAACAGGTATCCGGTCTGGAAGGTGATGCTGACGGTGTGGTCCTGCGAGGGATCCGGCGGCTGCACGACCGAGACCGCCTCGTGCAGCGTCGGATCGAAGGGCTGGCCGGCGGGATCGATCTGTTCCAGCCCGGCCGCCTCCAGCTCCTTGCGCAGCTTGCGGTTGATGAGGACGGTCGCGTCGTAGATCACTTCCCCACTCGCGGCGCTGCGCTCGCCCGCCACCAGCCGGTCGAGGTCGTCCAGCACGTCGAGCATCCGCACCACAAACGCCGCCTGGGCCCGGTCGGCCAGTTCGACCCGTTCCCGGGCTACCCGCTTCTTGAAGTTGTCGAATTCCGCCGCCAGGCGGAGGTAGCGGTCATTGACCGCGTCCAGCTCGCGCTGCAGCCGCTCGGCCCTGGACCCGGCCGGCTCGGCCGGCACACCACCCACCGCCTGGGCAGGTGCGTCCAGCTCGTCGGCCGATCCGGCGGAACCGTTGTCGAGGTCCGCCTTTTCGGCGGACCCGGCGGCCTGCCCCGCAGCGGTGCCGGGCTTGCCGGTGGCGGCTTTGCCTTCGGTAACTTCAGGTTTATCAGCCACTTGTGCGATCGCTCCACGGTTGACCGGATTGGAAGATAACAGCAACCCGCGTGCCGATGGAGGGCTGCCAGAACAACGGTGAGAGGTGAGAAGCAAGAAGTGAGAAGGATCTGGGGGCTCAGGCCTCCAGCCGACGGAGGAGGTGGAACAAGGCGGCCTGGGCAGCCCGGGCCCGGACTTCATTCCGGGAACTGGGGAAGACGTAATGGCCGGTCGAGATCTCTCCCTGAACCGCGGCGCCGAAACAGACCAGTCCGACGGGTTTCTCCGGGGTGCCCCCGGAGGGTCCGGCGATGCCGGTGATCGAGATCCCGAGGTCGGTTCCGAACCGCTCCGCGACCCCGCGGGCCATGGCCGCGGCGGTTTCCTCGCTCACCGCCCCGTGTGTCCGGATGGTCTCCGCCGGGACGCCGAGGTCCTGGACCTTCACCGCGTCGTGGTAGGCGATGACGCCGCCCTGGAACACATCCGAGCTGCCCGGGATGGCCGTGATCCGGCCGCCCAGCAGCCCGCCGGTGCACGATTCCGCCACCGCCAGGCGCCAGCCGCGGGCGCGCGCGCGTTCCAGGACCAGCCCGGCCAGATCCTCGTCCTCGACCCCGTACACGTACTGCGCGGCCCGCTCCCGGAGCCGCTCGATCCCGAGCTTCAGGCGGGACTCGGCCTCATCGGCCGGGAGGTTCCAGGCGGTGAGCCTGAGGTCGATGCCTTCCAGACCCGGCAGGTACGCCAGGGTGAGCGGGCGGAGACCGTCTTCCAGGTCTCCCACCAGGTCCCCGAGCGACGACTCGGCGATCCCGGTGGCCCGGAGCGTCCGCGACCGGATGACACCACCTCCGCCACGCGGGGCGAGGCGCGGAAGCACCTCGTGGTGCAGCAGTTTCCGCATTTCCCGCGGTACCCCGGGCAGCATGATGACCAGGCCTGGCTTGCCCTCGAGCCAGAGCCCGGGGGCCGTACCCCACTGATTGGGGAGGATCGTGGCGCCACGGGGCACTTCGGCCTGGGTCCGGTTGCTGGCGGACGGTGTGCGGCGGACCCGGGCATACCGCGCCAGCACCGCCTGCCACACGGCTTCATCGAATTCCAGCGGGCTGTCGAAGATGCCGGCCACCACTTTCTTGGTAATGTCGTCCCGGGTTGGTCCGAGACCGCCGGTCGTGATCACCGCCCCGGTCCGGCGCAGGGCACCGGACACGGCGGTCCGGATCGATTCGGGATCATCGCCCACCGAGGTACGGCGCACGACCCGGATCCCGAGGGCCGACAGCCCCCGGGCTATTTCAGCGCCGTTGGAGTCGACGGTGAAGCCGAGCAGCAGTTCGGTGCCGATGGTGAGGAGCTCGAGACGCAAGGGAAGGTGGGGGTCGGGGATCAGGGATAGGGATCGGGGATCAGGGATCGGGGGATTACGGTCTGGGGAGCGGGACAGCCCTTCGTGCGGGTCTCCGGTCCCTGGTCCCTGATCACTGGTCGCTCATGAACAGCCGCCGGTTCCGGTAGATGTAGACCAGGAAGGAATACACGGTCAGCAGGGCGGCGAGGGGGAGGACGACGGCGACGAAGGCCCCGTGGAACTCATTCCAGTAGGCGGCGAAGCGGCTGTGCTCCCAGCCGAGGGGCCGGCGGGCGTCCCGGAAGGCAAACCAGAGCATGACGGCGCCGATGAAGACATTCTGGATCACGGCCTTGAGCTTGCCCGCGCCGCCGGCGGGAATCACGACGCCTTTCCGCTTGGCCCACCAGCGGAAGAGGGTCATGGCCAGTTCACGGCCGAGCAGCAGCAGGCAGATCCACAGCGGGATGCTGCCCCAGACCGGGATATTGTAGAGGTCGTGGCGGGTGCGGGAGATCCAGTAGATCGGAATGAGCGAGGCGAACAGCAGCAGCTTGTCGGCGATGGGATCCAGCATCTTGCCCAGGTCGGAGACCTGATTCCGGCTCCGGGCCAGGTAGCCGTCCCACAGGTCCGAGAGCGCCGCGAGGAGAAAGACTCCGAACGCAATCAGCTTGGGCCAGTACCCGTCGATGAAGGGGAGCAGGGCCACCACCGGGGTGAAGCAGATGCGCACCACGGTGATGATATTCGGCAGCGTCCACATCGCCGGGCTCCTACCCCAGGCTCTTGAGGACGAGCTTGCTGATGGCCTTGAGCGTATCGAAGACCCCGTCCCCGGTGATGGCGACCGCCTCGAAGTGGGCCGCGCGTTCGATCCACTCGCCGTCCTGCTCGAAGACCAGCATTTCGCCCTCGTTCCAGGGATCCGGCGCCGGGCGTTGCCGGAGCGGATCGGTGAGGGGCCAGCCGGGGTTCAGGGCCGCCTGGAGTTCCTCGACCGGGGCGGCATTGGGCAGATCGCGCTTGTTGTACTGCACGACGAACGGCATCTTGGTGAGATCGTACCCGTGTTCCGCCATGTTGTCGTACAGGTTCTGCATCGACTCGATGTTGGCTTCCATCCGCTCGATCTGGCTGTCCGCCACGAAGACCACGCCGTCCACGCCCTTCAGAATGAGCTTCCGGGACGCGTTGTAGTACACCTGGCCCGGCACGGTGTAGAGATGGAACCGGGTCTTGAAGCCCCGGATCGTTCCCAGGTCCACCGGCAGGAAGTCGAAGAAGAGCGTCCGTTCGGTTTCGGTGGCGAGGGAGATCATCTTCCCCCGGGCGTTGGGCGCCACCTTGCCGTAGACGTGCTCCAGGTTGGTCGTCTTGCCGCCCAGGCCCGGTCCGTAGTAGACCAACTTGCAGTTGATCTCCCGGGCCGCGTGATTGATCATCGACATGCCGGTCCCATCCTCCCGTCAGCCGAAAAGCCGGTCGATTTCATCTTCCGCCTCACCCAGGAATCCGGATTCCATCCCCTGCTTTCCGGCACCTTCCTGATTGAACATGTTTTCGAAGATCCGGGACAGGGCGCCGACCGCGGATTTGACCCGCAGCTTGACCAGTCCAAGGGTCGTGCGATTGTCGAACAGGACCACCAGAATCACCCGCCGGGCCACGTCGGCCAGGTACATCGACTCCTTCTCTCCCTGATGGAACAGGGCGCCGAACTCCGGCTCGCCGATCATCCGCGCGAGCTGGTCATTGGCGCTGAAGTCGGCGGCGGTGAGCGAGGCGAACGCGGTCGGATCGAAGTTGGGCGGCTCACCGGCGTTGGTGATCATCTGCCCGGTTCGATCGACAATGAGCGCGGAGCGCGCGTTGGACTCGCGCAGGAACTCGCTCAGAATGCCGTTGATGTTGCGGGCATCCTCTTCGCGAAAGGACCAGCTGGACGCACCCGTCATCGGCTCCCCTGGTTACGCGAGGGTGGCTTCGAGGCGGCGGAGAATGGCCAGCGCCCGCCGCCGCAGCATGGGAGTCCGCTCCCATGCGAGGTAATCGCGCAGCAGCCGGGCGGTCTCGATGTCCTCCCGCCCGGCCAGATAGCCCAGCGCGGCATGCCGCCGGACCGGACTCGGACTGAACAGCGCGCTCCGCTGGGTCCGCAGGTGCTGCTGGCCCAGCACCCAGCCGGCCGAGAGGCCGGCCAGGACTCCGCCGGTAAACAGGAACGACCGGGCCCGCATCACCCCACCTCCTGCCGGGCCGACATGGCGTGGGTCAGCGTGACCCCGTCCACGTACTCGAGATCGCCCCCCATGGGGAGCCCCCGGGCCAACCGGGTCACCCGGACGCCACTGCCGGCCAGCATCTGCTGAATGAACGTAGCCGTGACCTCCCCCTCCATCGAGGGGTTGGTCGCCAGAATCACCTCACGGACCCCCTCCGCCTGCACACGGCGGGCCAGTTCCGCCAGCCGCAACGATTCCGGCCCCACCCCGGCCAGCGGGTCCAGCCGGCCGCCCAGGACGTGATAGCGCCCCCGGAATCCGGTGGCCCGATCCACCACGGCCACCGTCGAAGGCTCCTCCACCACGCACAGCACGGACCCGTCCCGCCGCGGATCGCGGCAGTACTCGCAGGCGTCCTCCTCGGTGGGGTTGCCGCAGGTGCCGCACGGATGCACCCGCTCGGCGACGATCTGCAGGGCCCGGGCCAGCCGGCCGGCCTGCCCGTCCACCTGCTGCAGGAGATGAAACGTCAGCCTTTGCGCGGTCTTGCGGCCGATCCCCGGCAGCCGGGCGAGCTCGCTCACCAGATCGTCGATCGCGCTCACGCCACTCAAAGGGGGAGGTTGAAGGGTAGCGGCTGGACCTTGCGCATCTCCGCCTGCATCAGGTCCTGCGCCCGCCGCTGGGCCTCTCCCACGGCAGCCTGGACCAGATCCGACAGGAACTCCGCGTCGTGCTCCGCAAAGATCATCGGGTCGATGACGATGGAGCGGATGGTGCCGCGGCCATCGGCCGAGACCCGCACCAGCCCGCCCCCGGCGGTCGCCTCGATCGTGCGGCCGGCGAGTTCCGACTGCAGTTCCTGCAGCCGGCCCTGCATCTGCTGGCCCAGCTGGAGGAGATTATTGAAGTCTGCCATGAACGTCTAAGTCACTGTAAAAGCTGAAAATAGAGCGGGGGGCGGACGGGGGCAAGGGATTGAGGGATTGAGGGATTGGAGGATTGAGGGATTGAGGGATTGGGAGACTGGCCGCAGCCGCGGCCTGGATCCCGAAGCCATCCCTCGATCTATC